>NZ_JBFBAD010000194.1:0-15749 GCF_040682075.1 Actinoplanes sp. NPDC051411
CATGGGCGGCACTGTACCCGGCTGAGCGCCTCGGAGCTGTCGGTATGGTGCAGCAGTGACCGGTGAGAAAGCTGTCGTTGACAAACCCATGTCCGGATTTTCCACCTTGACCAGCGGGAAGTCGGCGACGCCCATCATGTCGAACCCGACCGGCCCGAGGTCCGAGTCGAGGAACACGGTCACGGTGAGCTGGTAGACGCCCGAGTTGTTCGGGTTGCCGGGGTCCTCCTCCGGCAGCGTGTTCGCCGGCACCGTGAGCTTGGCCGTGTAGGCCTCGGGGTCGCCGAACGGCGGCCCGCCGATCGGGACGTTGACGCTGCCCAGGGTCAGGCCGTTGCCCGGCCCCCGCGGGTTGGCGTACGCGGTGACGACCCATTCCTTGGTGTCCACCGAGAGCGCGGTCAGCCACAGCGGCGTCAGGTTGCCCTTGAAGTTCCAGGCGATCTCGATGTCGAACGGCCGGCCGCCGTTGATCACGAGGTTGGACTTGCCGAGCGCGGGCTGCTCAGCGATCTTGACGGTGGTGAACTGGCCCTCGATGGAGGGAGTGCCCGGTCCGGTCGACGGGATGTTGGGATCGAAGTTGTTGCTCATCGCCATGCTCCTTCGCTTACCGACACCGCCCAGGCTCACACCCGCTGAGTCACCGAGGCGTCACCGGAGCAGGTCTGACAGCTACCCGACTGTGGTGTCGGGCGTGAGCAGACCGTTGGTCAGCGAGGCCGCGGTCAGGTGGCGGTAGCCGACCGAGTCGAACGCGATCACCAGCTCGTGGTCGTCCCGGCTGAGCAGGGTGCCCGGACCCCACAGCCGGTGCGTCACCCGGAGCCCCGACACCGGCGGCCGGTCGGCGAAGGTGGGCGGGCCGGCGGCCGCGTGCTCGTCGTTGTCGCAGGCGCCGCACGGCGGGTCGTACTGCTCGCCGAAGTAGCCCAGCAGCTCGGCCCGCCGGCAGTGGACGGTCTCGGCGTACCCGCGGGCCGCCTCGATCCGGGACCGCAGGATCGCCTGCCGCCGGTTGCCGGCCGCCGTCACCTGGCGGAACGCGTCGCCCATCGGAGCGGCCAGGATCGCGTCGTTGCCGTCCGGCCTGATCAGGCCGAGTTCGAGCAGTTCGTCGACGACCCGGGACACCGAGGCCCGGCTGACCTGGCTCACCTCGGCCAGCTCCTTGACCGTGATGCGCCCGCTGGCCGCCTCGATCGCGTCGATCACCGAGTGCACCGGCGCGGCGCCCATCTTCGAGCGGGCCGCGAGCAGCCGCGGGATGCGCACCGTGCGTGGGTCGTAGACCAGCACCGCGCTCGCCGGCCCGCCGTCGCGCCCGGCCCGGCCGATCTCCTGGTAGTACTCGTCGAGGCTGCCCGGCACGCCCGCATGCACCACCGTGCGCACGTCGGGCTTGTCGATGCCCATGCCGAACGCGCTGGTCGCCACCACCGCGTCGAGCTTCCCGGCGAAGAACGCGTCCTGCACCTCGCTGCGCCGGGCCGCCGGCAGGCCGGCGTGGTAGGGCTCGGCCCGGTACGCGTCGAGCCGCAGGCGCGAGGCCAGGCTCTCGCAGCGGGCGTGGCTCAGCGCGTAGACCAGGGTCGGGCCGTCGTGGGCGAGGACGACCTCGACCGTACGGTCGTCGATCGCCCGGTCCTCCGGCAGGTCGTGCCGGGCCCGGCGCACCGCGAGCGAGATGTTGGGCCGGTCGAAGTCGGCGACGATGACTTGCGGGTCGCGCATCCGCAGCTGGCGGGTGATGTCGGCCTGCACCGGGGGAGCGGCGGTCGCGGTCAGCGCCAGCACCGGCGGGCGCCCGGCCGCCTCGACGACGTCGGCCAGGCGCAGATATTCCGGCCGGAAGTCGTGGCCCCACTCGCTGACCAGGTGCGCCTCGTCGACCGCGACCAGCGTGACGCGGCGCGGGCTGCCCTGGATCGCGGCCAGCGTCTCCGCGTTGGCCAGCTGCTCCGGCCCGAGCATCACGAAGTCGACCTCGCCCCGGCCGAGCGCTTCGAGCGACGACACCCGGTCGGCGTGGTGCTGCGACGAGTTGAGCATGACCGCCCGCACCGACCCGCGCGCGCTCATCGCCCGCAACTGGTCGCGCTGCAGGGCGATCAGCGGCGACACCACGACGGTCAGGCCGCCGAGCGCGAACCCGCCGACCTCGTAGATCGCGGTCTTCCCGCTGCCGGTCGGCAGCACCGCGAGGGTGTCGCCGGTCGTGGTCAGCGCGGTGAGGGCCCGGCGTTGCGCGGGCCGCAGGGTGATGCCGAGGACGTCGGCGGCGATCCGGTCCAGCTCATCCATCGCGCTCAGGAGCTTAGGCGGTGTCCCGGGTGATCGACCAGGGGGTTGCGCGGGCGCGGGCGGCGTCTGGGAGCGGCTGCACTACGACTGGTCCGACCCGCGCCGGGTGGTCATGACGACGACCGACTCCAACCTGTGGGGCGGCGAGTCGGGGCACGTGTATGCGCTGACCCCGCGGCCGGACGGCACGACCGTGATCGACGTCGTCGTGGTGCGTGAGGGTCGCAACGTCAAGGGCCGGATGGTGGGCCTGCTGCTCGGCAGCATCGCCAAGAGCGGCCTGCACAAGGCACTGCGGAACACGATCAAGGCGATCGAGTCCCGCAGCGGGCGTACGCCCCGGTGACCGGTCGTCAGGGGCTGTTCCGTCAGAGGCCGTCCGTCAGGCCGGGGGCGTGTCGCCGAGGTGCTGCTGCTGCCGGACGATGTGATCCTGCAGGGCGGCGTGGTAGTCCTTGGCGAACGTGCTCATCTCGCCGATGTCGCGCAGCGCGCCGGCGTGCCGCGCCTCCAGTTCGGCCGCGGCCTCCTGGTGGCGGCGGTGAGCGTCCCGTTCGATGTCGCCCGCCTTCTCGCGCGCCTCGCGGACCAGCCGCCCCGACCGCTCCCGGGCCTTGGTGAGCAGGTCTTCCGACTCCCGCTGGGCGTCGGACATGTGCTGGTCGGCCGTGTGCTGGGCCATCGCCAGGACCCGCCCCGCGCTCTCCGGCGGAACGATCGCGGGCGGGGCCGGCGCCGTCCGGGCCCGGTGCAGCTCGTGCTGGAGGGCGTCGGCCCGCCGCTGGGCCTGGTCGCACGCCTGGCGGGCGCGGTCGAGCTCGGCCGCGAGGGCCTGAAGCTCGGCCTCGGCGGGACCGTTGTCGTGGCGCACGGCGGCGGGAGCGCCGGCCCGGCTCAGCAGGTCGGCGTTCTCCTCCAGCAGATTGATCATCTCCATGGAGACCTCGTCGAGGAGCGAGTCGACCTGCTCCTCGTCGTAGCCGCGCTTACCGAGCGTGGCCTTCCCGAACTCCATGTTGTGGATGTCGGCTGGGGTCAGCGGCACTGTGCTCCTAACGTCGGTCGAACAGGAACCACCGTACGCGCTCCCACGGCTCAGCCGTCCAGGTACATCAGGACCGCGAGCACCCGGCGGTTGTCGTCCTCCGACGGGGGCATCCCGAGTTTGCTGAAGATGTTGTTGATGTACTTGCTGACGACCTTCTCGGTGATGAAGAGTCGCGACGCGATGGCCGCGTTGGACCGGCCCTCGGCGATGCAGCCGAGCACGTCCCGCTCGCGCGGGGAGAGCACGGCCAGCGGTTCGCGGCGGGCGAGCAGCTTGGTCACCACCTCGGGGTCGAACGCGGTGCCGCCGGCCGCCACCCGCTCGACCGCCTGCACGAACTCCTCCACGTCGGAGACCCGCTCCTTGAGCAGGTAGCCGACCCCGCCGGCGCTGTCGGTGAGCAGCTCGTGGGCGTACAGCGGCTCGACGTGCTGGGACAGCACCAGCACCGGCAGCCCGGGTATCGCCGCACGGGCCGCGATCGCCGCCTTCAGGCCCTCGTCGGTCTGCGTCGGCGGCAGCCGGACGTCGATGATGGCCACGTCGGGCCGGTGGCCGAGCAGGGCCGGCAGCAGCGCGGGCCCGTTGTCGACCGCCTCGACGACCTCGAAGCCGAACGCCTCGAGCAGCCGGGTGAGACCGTCGCGGAGCAGTGTCAGGTCTTCGGCGATGACAACGCGCACGGCAACTCCATCGTCACAACGGTCGGGCCGCCCGGCGGCGAGGACAGCGCCATGGTCCCATCGAATGCGTCCAGCCGGCGCTTGATGCCGTCGAGGCCGGTGCCCCGCCCTGCGTCGGCGCCACCGACCCCGTCGTCACCGACCTCGACGAGGAGTACGCCCTCGGTGTGGTGGATCGTCACCCAGGCCGAGCGGGCATGGCTGTGCCGGCCCATGTTGGCGAGCGCCTCGGCGACCGCGAAATAGACCGCCGACTCGACCGGGGTGTCCAGCCGCCCGGGCAGGTCGGAGGTCACCTTGGCGCGTACGGGCAGGCTCAGCGCGAGCGCCCGGACGGCCCCCTCGAGGCCCCGCTCGGCGAGCACCGGCGGGTGGATGCCCCGCACCAGGTGCCGCAGGTCGACCAGGGCGGCGGTGCTCGACGCCCGCGCCTCGGCGAGCAGCTTGAGCGCGGCCGCCGGATCGCGCCGCACCAGCCGCTCGGCGAGCCCGATCGTCATGCCGACCGAGACCATCCGGGCCTGCGCGCCGTCGTGCAGGTCACGTTCGATGCGGCGCAGCTCGGCCGCCTGCGCGTCGATCGCGTCGGCCCGGGTCACGGTCAGGTGGGCGACCCGCAGCCGCAGGTCGGCCGCCGCGGTCGGTGCGAGCAGCAGCCGGGCGAACCGGACGTCGACCGCCCGCAGCTGGGGCGCGACGGTCAGGCCGACCGCGAGGATCACCAGCCCCTGCGGCAGCGCCAGCCACGCCTCGCCCAGGTCGCTGGTCGGCCAGATGAGGCCGTAGCCGAACCACACGTCGCCCAGGTAGAGCCAGAGCGGCAGCAGGCCGGTGCCGATCACGCCGTACACCGTGACCGCGAGGGCGATCAGCCCGAGCGCCGCCCCGATCACCGCCCCCGGCAGCAACCAGGCCATGTCCCGCCAGGTGGCGGGGTCGGTGATGATCCAGCGCAGCCAGCGGCGGCTGCCCATCTCGGCCCGATCGGGCGCGGGAAGGTAAGGCCGTGGGATCGGGACGCCGACCCGGGCCGCCAGGCGCCGCTCGACGTCGGCACGCCAGCGGACGACGGTGGTGGTCACCGCGAGCAGGTCGGTGCCGAGCACCGGAAGCGGGCAGAGCACCAGCCCGGCCAGCCACAGCGCGAGCACCGGCACGTTGAGGAGCGCGAGGCCGGCCGCGAACAGGCTGTACGTGGTCGCGCGCAGACCGGTGCGTAACCAATGCCCCGGCGTCATGGGTCCATCATCGCGCGCCACGGCCGGCGGCTCAAAACGGGCACAAGGGTGCTGGCACCCCAAGCCGGGTGGGGTCTCGCACTCCTGATTCCCCGGCCCGGAAAACGAACAATGGACGACATGACGGCAACGACAGCCGAACGTACCGCGGTCGCCGGGAGCGATTTCGCGGAACTGAACCGGCGAATCAACGCACTCGGCCTGATGAGGCGCCGACCGGCCTACTACGCGCTGCGCCTGGCCGCGGTGGGCCTGCTCGTCGTGGCGGGATGGACCGCCTTCTTCCTCATCGGGTCGTCCTGGTGGACGCTCGCCGTCGCGGTTCTCATGGCCGTCGCGTTCGCCCAGCTGGCGCTCGTCGCCCACGACCTGGCCCACCGGCAGGTGTTCCGCACCAAGCGGCCCAGCGAGATCGCGGGCATGGTGGCCGGGAACCTCGGCATCGGCATGAGCTACGGCTGGTGGATGGACAAGCACACCCGCCACCACAACAACCCGAACCACGACGACCTCGACCCGGACGTCGCGCCCGAGGTGCTGATCTGGGCGACCGAGTCGGCGCTCGGGCGGCGGGGCCTGAAAGGCTTCGTCACGCGGCACCAGGCCGGGCTGTTCTTCCCGCTGCTGACCCTGCTCGGCATCGACCTGAAGGTGTCCAGCGTCAAGGCGCTGCGCAACGGGGTCGTCAAGCGCCGCCGGCTCGAGGCCACGCTGCTGGCCGTGCATTTCGTCGTCTATTTCTCGGCCCTGTTCCTGGTGCTGTCGCCGCTGCAGGCGGTCGCGTTCATCCTGGTGCACCAGGCCCTGTTCGGCGTCTACCTGGGCCTCACCTTCGCACCCAACCACAAGGGGATGCCGCATCCGACCGGCAACGAGGACTACCTGCGCAAGCAGGTGGTGACCTCCCGCAACGTCCGCGGCGGCCGCATGATCGACGTCGCGCTCGGCGGCCTGAACTACCAGATCGAGCACCACCTGTTCCCGGGCATGCCGAGCCCGAGTCTGCGGCGCGCGAAGCCGGTCGTCGAGGCGTACTGCAACGAGATCGGGGTGCCGTACGCGCAGGCCGGACTCATCGAGTCGTACCGTCAGGCGCTGCGTCACCTGCACGAGGTCGGCGAACCGCTGAGGGCTTCTCGAGCCCGCTGAAAACCGGCGGCCCGTGCTACCGTTGCCGCGTTGCAGTTTTGATTCCTTAGACGTTCTCAACGCCTGATGGGCATCTCGGCCCGTCAGGCGTTTTGTCTTCGTCGGTGTTCGGGGATTCTCCGAGGCGATCAATACGGCGACGTGAGGAGCCACACGGTGTGGCTCCGCCAGGTCGGCAAGGAGAAATCATGGTTACCGGAACCGTGAAGTGGTTCAACGGCGACAAGGGCTTCGGCTTCATCACGCAGGACGGTGGCGGCGCCGACGTGTTCGCCCACTATTCCGCGATCGCAGCCTCGGGCTTCCGCAGCCTCGAGGAGAACCAGCGGGTCGAGTTCGAGGTCACGCAGGGCGCCAAGGGGCTCCAGGCGGAGAACATCCGCCCGCTCTGATCGATCGGCCCGGCCACTGGCGAGGGGGAGGCCGGGCGTGGTGGCGGCCGACCGCCCGAGGTTGAGATCCGTGCGAACGTGATCTCCCCGGGCGGTCGGCCGCCTCCTGTTCCGGCCTCTTCCGCTTAGCCGGCCTGAAACGTGTAGGTGCCGGAGCCGATCGCGTGGACGGCAGCGCCGTCGGAGAAACCCGCGGCACGGCCTCGGGAGGCGCGGTCACCGTCGCCGCCGCCGACGCCGGGATCCGTACGCTCGCGGTCGCGTTCGGCGGGACCGTCACTTTCAGGGTCAGCGTCGTGCACCTTCGGGGTCTGCGTCGTGGCGGTCCGGCGCCCGGCGGAGCCGCTCACCCCGTACGCGGTGAGGAGCGACGCCGTCGGGGTTCGGGGCGATCCGCAGCTGGCGGTAGCCGGGTGTGGCCGGCGCGAGCCCGCCGACCGTGCGGCAGAGCCAGTCGCCGACCGGGCCGAGTCCGTAGTCGTTGAACGAGTTCATGCCCGGGTCCTCGAGCGTGCCGTCGGGCCTGATGCCGTCCCAGCGCCGGGGCGTCGTCGCTGGGTGGCTGTGGTTGCTCGGCGGCGTGCCGCAGCCGGGCCGCGTGGCGGCCGTGGTGGGCCGAGGCGGCGCCGCTCGGAGCTACGCTGTGGCGAATCGGGTCGCGTGGAGGGGTCAGTTGGACAGAACGGGGACGAACCTTCCCGCAGTCGGTGAATACAACCAGACGGTCGTCCTTGACGCGATCCGGCGGCGCCCCGAGGGGATCACCCGGTCGGAGCTGGCCGCGCTCACCGCGCTCAGCAACATGACCGTCACCAACGTCTGCCGGCGGCTGCTCGACGCCGGGCTGGTCGACGAGCAGGGGCGCCGCGCCGGTGGTCCCGGGAAGCCGGCCGCCGTCGTCAAGCTCAACCCGGGCGGCGGCTTCGCCATCGGCGTGCACATCGACCCGGCGGCGGTCACCTACGTGATGGTCGACCTGTCCGGGACCGTGCGCGACCACTCGCGTACCGGAACGCCGGCGGTCGGCGACCCCGGCCTCGTCATCGACGAGATGGCGAATGCCATC
Organism: Actinoplanes sp. NPDC051411; assembly: GCF_040682075.1. Classification (NCBI taxonomy): domain Bacteria; kingdom Bacillati; phylum Actinomycetota; class Actinomycetes; order Micromonosporales; family Micromonosporaceae; genus Actinoplanes; species Actinoplanes sp. NPDC051411. Next base: position 7,881 of record NZ_JBFBAD010000194.1, read on the forward strand.
GAGGCCCTGATCGTCAGCTCGGCCGTCGACCGGTCCCGCATCCTCGGCATCGGGATCGCGTCGCCGGGCCCGGTCAACACCTCCGACGGCATCGTGCTCAACCCGCCGATGATGCCGAACTGGCAGCGCGTACCCCTGCGCCGCGCCCTCGCCGAGGCGACCGGCCTCCCGGTCCTGCTCGAGAAGGACGCGACCGCCGCGGTCGTCGCCGAACTCTGGTATGCCGACCCGGGCGCCAGCCGCGACTTCGCGTTCATGTATTACGGCACCGGCCTCGGCACCGGCCTGTCGGTCTCCGGCGAGGTCGTCCGCGGCGTCACCTCCAATGCCGGCGACGCCGGCCACATCACCGTCGATCCGACGGGCGCCGTCTGCCCTTGCGGCCGGCGCGGATGCGTCGGCTTCATCACCGTTCCCCGTACGCTCGTGGACCGCGCGGTCTCCGACGGCGTCCTCGAAGCCGTCGACCTCGACGACACCGATGCCGTGGAAGGCGCGTTCCGCCGCCTCGCCCACCTGGCGAACACCGGCGACCCGGCCGCGACCGCCATCCTGACCGACGCCGCCCGCGCCCTGGCCCGCGCGATAGTCGTCGTCGTCAACCTGCTCGACATCGACCGGGTCATCTTCGGCGGCCCGTTCTGGCCGCCGATCGCCGCGACGATCCTGGCCGCCCTCCCCGAGGCCGTGCAGAACGACCCGGCCCTGGTCCTGCCCCACCCGGTCCGCTTGGCCGAGTCCGCGATCCCGGTCGACGTGGCCGCGGTCGGCGCCGCCACACTGGTCCTCGACAACGCCTTCTCGCCCCGCCCCTCGGCCCTCCTCCTGGCCGCGGACTGACGGCCATCTCGCCGCTGGGGCCCTCGGTGCTGCTCCCGGCTGCAGACTGATGCCGGTCTCGCCGCTGGGGCCGTCGGTGCTGCTCCTGGCCGCAGACTGATGCCCGTCTCGCCGCAGCGGCCCTCGGTGCTGCTTCTGCCCGCGGGCTGGCGTTCCTCTCGGCGCCGCGGTCATGCGTCGCGCCCGATCAGCAGCAGCCAGCCCGCGAGCAGTGCGCCGAACGCCCACGCGGCCAGGACCCCGAGGCCGGCCCACGGACTCAGCACCAGGCCGTGCAGGTTGACCGTCGCCTGGATGTTGAGGCCGGCGCCCATCGGCTGGATCTGCTCCAGGTGGCGCTTCCAGTGCTTGTCGCTCACCACCGAGGTGATGAGCGGAAACACGTACAGCAGGCCCAGCGCGATCCCGATCGCCGCGGCCGGCTCGCGGACCGCCGCGGCGAGGCCCAGGCCGAGCAGCGAGACCAGGACGAGGTAGAGGACGGAGCCGCCGACCGCGCGCAGCGTCGCCGGCTCGGTCAGCGCCCCCAGGTGGTAACCGCGACCGGGTAGCAGCAGCCGCCCGAGGAGGTAGCTGCCCAGCACGCCCAGAGCGCCCGAGACCGACACCAGCGCCACCAGGTTGGCCGCCTTGGCCAGCAACAGAGACGTGCGGCGGGGAGTCGCGGCCAGGCTCACCGCGATCATGCCGGTGCCGTATTCGCCGCCCAGCATCAGGGCGCCCAGCACGACCGCGACGGCCTGGCCGAGCTGTACCCCGATCAGGCCGGTGCGGGCCGGGTCGAGCACGCAGCCGTCCCCGGCCGGGCATCCGGCGGTGGCGGCCGACGCGGCGCTCAGCCCGGCGGTCAGCGCGACGATCCCGAGCAGCAGCCAGATCGTGCCGGGCGAGGTGCTCAGCTTCGTCCACTCCGACCGCATCGCACTCACGTGTCTCTCCGGCGCAGCAGAACGGTCGCGAGGCCCAGTGCGACGGCCGTCCACGCGACGAGCACTCCGAGGCCGGCCGCCGGCGAGAGCGGGAAGTATCCTTCCGACGGCGCGTACACGTTGTCGACCTGGGGCCACTGGGTGGCGCTCTGCTGGATCGCGAACGCGGCGGCCGGACTGAACCGCAGCACCCACTGAGCGGCTCCGAGTGGCAGCGCCGAGACGGCCAGCAGGTAGGGCAACACCACCAGCACGATGACACCCGCCACCGCCGCCGAACTGCGCCGGACCACGGTGCCGACCGCCAGCGCGAGAATCGCCGCCAGCGCGAGCAGCAGACCGGTGCCCAGGACGAGGCGCAACTCGATGCCCGCGTCCGCGGGAAGGACGTAGACGCCGTGCGTGCGCAACACCCGCACGCCGAACGCCAGCACGACAGCCGCGGTGACCACGCCGACCGCGAACGACACCGCGCCGACGACCGTGGCCTTCGCGGCGAGGATCAGGCCCCGGCGGGGCCGGGCGGCCAGCGTGGTCCGGATCAGCCCGCGCCGATATTCCGCCGTGACGTAGAGGGCGCCGAGGACCACGATCGCGACCAGCCCGAGGAACGTGCCGATCAGCGTCTGCGTGATCGACACCCCCAGGCCGGCCCCGCCGGTGACCAGGGGCGCGATGTCGCCCGAACCGCTGACGGTGAAGGTGTCACCGTTGTGCTGATAGTCCTGAGGCTCGAACGGGCCTCCGTTGCCCGGGCCGCCGATCCGCGTGCCGGTCCACTCCGAGGCCGTCCAGGTCCCCTGCCGCGCGAGGTGGTCGAACGTCGCCGTGGCCTGCGCCGGGCCGCTCTCCACGCCGCTCATGCCGAGGGGGCCGCTGGCCGTCGCCGTGTAGTCGGGCGAGGCGGCGAACAACCCCGCCTGCGCGGTCGCCGGCAGGCCGGACATCCGGACGGTTCCGATGGTGGTCCACGTGGTGCCGTCGGCGGAGGACGCGCCGGTCACCCGGTCACCGTTGCGGGTGAGCCGGAGCCAGCGCGACGCGGAGCCGGCCGGCCCGGCGATATCGCCGGTGAAGTCGGACTGCATCCGTACGCCGTGGGACCCGGTGAGCATGACCGCCGCATAGGCCGAACCGGGGGTGGTGCCCGCCTTGATGATCAGGCCGGCCTTGGCCCACGGCACGAGACCCGGGCGCTCGCCCTGCTCGCCCGCGATCGCGCCGGTCAGCGTGGCCACCCGCACGGTGATCGAACCGTCGCCGGCCAGCGGCTGCGCGACGAGATAGAGGTGGTCGCTGACCACCTCGCCTCCCGGTCCGGTCGGTGGCTTGCACTCCGAACCCGGCCCATGTGTGCCGCAACCGCCCGACCTGCCCGGCGCAAGGCCGAGCCCGATGATGGCGACGGCGGCGACGAGCAGGGCGAGCACCCAGCCCGGCACGGTGCGCAGCTTGGTCCACTCGGCTCGGACCTGCCGCCCGAACTCCGTGATCATCGCGCACCTCCGGGAGCCCGGTAGTCGACTGCGTTGCGGGTGAGCTCGAGATAGGCCTCTTCCAGGGTCGGACGATGCGCGGCGACCTCGGAGAACGGGACCCCGGCCGCGGCGAGCGCCGCGATCACCCGCTGGGGCGACAGCCCGGTGACCGACCACGCATCAGGCCCGGTCCTGGTCACCACCCCGCCTTCGCCGTGGAGCACGTCGGCCACCTCGACCGCGTCGGTGCGTAGCGTGATGCGGTCGCCGGCGGCGCCGGCCAGCAGCTCCGCCACGTTGGTGTCGGCGATGACCCGGCCCCGGCCGACCACCACCACGTGATCGGCGGTGTCCTGCATCTCGCCCATCAGGTGGCTGGACACCAGCACCGCCCGGCCCTCGGTCGCGAGCGACCGCAGGAAACCACGCATCCAGACGATGCCCTCGGGATCCATCCCGTTGAAGGGCTCGTCGAGCATCAGCGCCGACGGCTCACCGAGGAGCGCGGCGGCGATCCCCAGCCGCTGCCGCATGCCGAGCGAATAGCCGCCGGCCCGGCGCCGGGCCACGCCGGTGAGGCCGACCTGCTCCAGCGTCTCGTCGACCCGGCGGACCGGGATGCCCTGCGAGTGGGCCAGCCAGAGCAGGTGGTTGCGCGCGGTGCGGCTGGGTTGAAGGGCGCCGGCGTCGAGCAGCGAGCCCAGCCGGGTCAGCGGCCGCCGCAGCGAGCGATAGGGCCGGCCGCCGACCAGGGCCCGGCCCTCGTCGGCCGCGTCGAGTCCGAGGATCACCCGCATCGTGGTGGACTTGCCGGCACCGTTGGGCCCCACGAACCCGGTGACCTGCCCCGGCCGCACGGTGAACGTCATGCCGTCGAGGGCGACGGCCGGACCGTATCGCTTGTGCACCCCTGTGACCTCTATGGTCGCCTCAGTCATGTCGCTTCCTCTCCCTGAAGTCGCTTCGCCGGATGTTCTACGCGGGCGGCGGTGTCAGCCCGGTGCCATCGGCTGACACCCGGATGACACCGGCGAGCTGGCAAGGTGTGGGCATGCGAGTGCTGGTCGTGGAGGACTTCGAGATCCTGGGGCAGACGATCGGCACCGGCCTGCGCAACGAGGGGATGGCTGTTGACGTGGTGTTTGACGGCCACCAGGCGCTGGCTCACCTGGAGATGACGCGATATGACGTGGTGGTGCTCGACCGCGATATCCCGGGCGTGCCGGGAGACGAGGTGTGCCGGCGGATCGTGGCCGGCCCCTCGGGCAGCCGCGTGCTGATGCTGACCGCCGCGAGCACGGTCAAGCAGCGCGTGGAGGGGCTCGGCCTGGGCGCCGACGACTACCTGCCCAAGCCGTTCGACTTCGCCGAGCTGGTGGCCCGGGTGCGGGCCCTGGCCCGCCGATCGGTTCCCGCCCTGCCGCCGACGCTGGAGCACGGCGACCTGAGGCTCGATCCGGCCCACCGGGTGGCGACCCGCGGCGGCCGGCGACTCGACCTCAGCCGGAAGGAGTTCGCCGTGCTCGAGTGCCTGCTGTCCTCCCCCGGCCGTCCGGTCTCGGCCGAGGAGCTGCTGGAGCGGGTCTGGGACGAAGCGGCCAACCCGTTCACGACGGCCGTCAAGACCACGATGAGACGCCTGCGCGCCAAGCTCGGCGACCCGCCGCTGATCGAGACCGTCCGTGAGGGCGGCTACCGGATCGGGCGGCCATGAACTTCCGGCGGCACCGGCTGAGGGTGCAGCTGACACTGCTGTACGCCATACCGTTCTTCGCGACCGGCGTGGTGCTGTCGTCCATCCCGCTCTTCGGCGCGCGATCGACGGCGCAGGCCGGATCGACACCCCCGCCGCAGGCCCAGACGGAGATCGAGACCAACGGCTCGTTCACCTCCAGGGCCATCGCACTGGGCGTGCTGACCGTGCTGTCGTTGCTGGTGGGCTGGTGGGTGGCCGGACGGTTCGTGCGGCCGCTGCGCACCCTCACCGCGACCGCCCGCGAGATCTCGGCCACCAACCTCGACCGCCGGCTCGATCTCGCCGACCGCAAGGATGAGTACGGTGAACTGGCCGAGACCCTCGACGACCTGTTCGCGCGCCTGGGAGCCGCCTTCGAGTCGCAGCGGCGGTTCGTCGCGAACGCCTCGCACGAGCTGCGCACCCCGCTGACCGCCGAACGGGCGCTGCTCCAGGTGGCGCTGGCCGACCCCGCCGCCGATCCGGAGCAGTTGCGGCGCGCCTGTGGCGAGGTGCTCGCGCTGGGCCGCCGGCAGGAGCGGCTCATCGACGCGCTGCTGACGCTGGCCAGCAGCGAGCAGGGGGTGGAGAGGCGGCTCCCGTTCGATCTCGGCGCCCTGGTGTCCGAGGCGATCGACGCCCGGCGGGACGACGCCGCCTCGGCCGGCATCCGCTTGACCACGACGGTCTCTGCCGCGCCGGTGGTCGGTGATCCCAACCTCGTCGGCAGCCTGGTCGCCAACCTGCTCGACAACGCGTTGCGGCACAACGTCCCCGAGGGCCGGGTCGAGGTGGCGGTCGGGGGGAACACGCTGTCGGTGGGCAACGACGGGCCCGTCGTGCCGGCCGCCGAGGTCGATGGCCTTTTCGAACCGTTCCGGCAGCTCGGTGGCGAACGGATCGGCAACGCGGATGGTCACGGCCTGGGGCTGGCGATCGTGCGGGCGATCGCGGACGCCCACGGCGCCGCGCTGACCGCCGCCCCGCGCACGGCCGGCGGCGGCCTGGAGATCGCGGTGACCTTCCCACCCGCCGCGAGCTGAGCGCCGCCCCCCGAAGGCCGACGGCAGCAGTGCCCGACCTGCGGGGGTGACCGCCACGCCCGGGCTGCGGCGGGCAGAGCGACTCCGGGCTGCGGCGGGCAGAGCGACCCGGGCTGCGGCGGGCAGAGCGACCCCGGGCTGCGGCGGGCACCGCGATGTCCGGGCCGCGGCGATCAGCGTGACGAGCGGGGCTGCGGCGGGCCAGCGTGACGCGCGGTCCCCGGCATGTACTGGAACCGGGCGGTCCGCGACCGCGTGGCGACGCACAGTGTTGCTGGTCAGGGTGCGACTTGGCGGATCTTCCAAGCTTCGGTTACGCAGGTGTTGCCTGGGGTTTGAAAATATGATGTTCTAACTGCCGTCACGGCGCCCGGTGCGCGAACCGCCCCGCGTTGTGCTCCAACTCCACCGATCCTTAAGGCATCCCGAAACCACGCGTCAACGTCGACCGGCCGGCTTGGTAGGAGTCCGCCGTTCTCGGGAAGGACCACATGAGCACCACGAGGAAGCGCCTGCGGCTGGCGGGCGTCGCGTTCACCGTCGTGGCCGGCGTGGCCGCGCTGACCGCCTGCTCGTCGGACGACAAGACGACCGGCGGCGCCGGCAGTGACAAAGCGCCCGCCTGCGCGCCCGCCGGCGGGCCGGTCACGCTGCAGTACTGGAACACGGTTCCGGGCATGGACCAGGTGGTCGCGCTCTGGAACAAGGACAACCCGAACATCCAGGTGCAAGTCAAGAACATCTCCAACGACCAGTACGGCCAGATCGGCAACGCGCTGAAGGCGGGCACCGCCCCGGAGCTGGCCCAGGTCGGCTACGACGAGCTGCCCGACCTGCGGACGCAGGACGCGTTCGTGGACGCCTCGGCCTGTGCCGACGCGAAGGCGGCCGAGTCGAAGTTCGTGCCCTGGACGTGGACGCAGAGCAGCTTCGGCAAGACCGGGGTGTTCGCGTTCCCGCAGGACACCGGCCCGATGGCGCTGTTCGTGCGCACCGACCTGTTCACCAAGTACCACGTAGACGTGCCGAAGACCTGGGACGACTACGCGGCGGCGGCGCAGAAGCTGCACGCGGCCGACAAGAACCTGTCGATCACGTTCTTCGACCCGAACAACGCCGAATGGTTCAACGGTCTGCTCTGGCAGAACAGCGCCCAGATGTACCGGTACGAGGGTGACCAGTGGCATGTCACGGTCGCGTCGGACAAGAGCAGGCAGGTCGCCGACTTCTGGCAGAAGCTGATCGATCAGAAGCTGGTGCGCACCGACCTCGCCAACAGCTCGCCCCCGATGTACGCCGCGTACCAGAAGGACCAGGTCGCCACCTACGTCGGCGCCGCCTGGGGCTACAGCATGTTCCGCGACAACCTGCCGAAGCAGGCCGGCAAGTGGACGATCGTACCGATGCCGACCTGGGGCACCAACCCGGCCTCGGGTGACTGGGGCGGGTCGACGGTCGCCTTCATGAAGGGCGACAAGCACCTGTACGAGTCGGTCAAGTTCAACGAGTGGCTGAACTCCGACCCGGCGGCGCTGGCGCTGGAGAACAAGCTCGGCGGCCTCTACCCGGCCGCCACCGCCGGTCTGCAGCTGCCCGCGCTGTCGCAGGGTGTGCCGTACTACAACAACCAGAAGATCTTCGACGTGTTCGCGGACTCGTCGAAGAACATCGACACCAGCTTCACCTGGGGCCCGACTCAGAAGACGGTCAACCTGGCCCTGCAGGACGCGATGGCGAAGGCGGCGGCCGGCAGCGGCACGCTGACCGACGCGCTCAACTCCGCGCAGGACAAGGCGCTGTCTTCGATGAAGGACCAGGCGATCCCGGCAACTGCCGGATGACCG
>NZ_JBFBAD010000195.1:0-15189 GCF_040682075.1 Actinoplanes sp. NPDC051411
GCCGGCGCCGAGGCAACGCTGGCCGGCGCCGAGGCAACGCTGGCCGGCGCCGAGGCAACGCTGGCCGGCGCCGAGGCAACGCTGGCCGGCGCCGAGGCAACACCGGCCGGCGCCGAGGTGCGGTGCGGCTGGCTTGTGGCGCCGATGAAAGCCCCGAGCGGGCGGCCACGGATGGAAACGGCCGGCAATGCGGGCGGGGCCCGGCGAACAAGGGGGAAGTCGAGCTCAGTCGGTCTGAGCGGCCGGCGAGTCGCCGGCGAGTGCGAGCTCCGTGGCCGGCGGGGCGACCACGCCGTCGCGGTGGGTGAGGATGCGCCGCGAGAGGACGAAGGTCACCGGGATCGCGACGACCGCGGCGGCGAGCGGGGCGATCCGCTCGCCCACGTGGAACCATTCGACCAGCACGAACACGCCGACCGACGTGACGACGAAGTTGGTCAGGTTGGTCAGCGGGAACAGCAGGAACTTCCGCCATGTCGGCTTGGTGCGGTATGTGATGTAGGTGTTGAGGAAGAACGAGCCGACCATGCTCACCAGGAACCCGAGGACGTAGGCCGGGTAGTAGGGCATCCACGGGTGCAGCGACAGATAGGTCGCGTAGAAGGTGCCGGTGTTGACGACCCCGACTACGGCGAACTTCGTCATCTGGAAGAGGTGGGCCCGCATCACGCGGTCGGCCTCCCGACCGTCGTCGACGCCTCGGCCGGCCAGCGTTCCTGCGGTATCACGGCGCTGCGCGACAGGACGGCCTGAACGCCCGCGCCGGGGCCCCGGAAGGTTTCACGCGGCACGTTCGTCTCCTTGATCAGGAAGTGCGGACGGCGCTTCGACTCGTAATAGATGCGGCCGATGTATTCACCGACCAGACCGATCATCACCATCTGAAGGCCGCCCAGTCCGGCGATGGCGACGATGAGCGTCACGTACCCGGGCTGGCTGATGCCGCCGATGATAGCCGCCACCGTGGTCCAGATCGCGTAGAGGACCGCGAGCCCGCTCAGGGTGAGGCCGGCGTGGATGCCGAGCCGCAGCGGGCGGCTGTTGAACGAGATGAGGCCGTCGATGCCGTAGTTGACCAGGCTGCTGAACCGCCACTTGGTGGCGCCCGCCTCGCGGGCGACGTTGTCGTAGTCGAAGGTGACCGTGTCGAAGCCGATCCAGGAGAACAGGCCCTTGGAGAACCGGTTGTATTCCGGCAGGGACAGCAGCGCGTCGACCGCGCGCCGTGACAGCAGCCGGAAGTCGCCGACGCCGTTGGTCAGTTCGACGTCCACCATCTTGTTGATCAGTCGGTAGTAGACCCGGCTCAGCAGGCTGCGCAGGAAGCGGTCGCCCTCCCGGGTGCGGCGGGCCACCACCTGGTCGTGGCCGGCGGCGTGCAGCTCGAGCATGCGTTCGAGCAGTTCGGGCGGGTGCTGCAGGTCGGCGTCCATGATGACGACGGCGTCGCCGGTGGCCTCGCGGAGGCCGGCCAGCATGCCCGCCTCTTTGCCGAAGTTGCGGCTGAACGACACGTAACGCGTGGTGTCGGCGTTTCGCTCGGCCAGCACCCGCAGGTGCTCGAGGGTGGCGTCCGAGCTGCCGTCGTCGATGTAGCAGAGCTCGTGCTCGATATCGAGGGCGTTCAGCGTCGCGCGGACCCGCGCATCGAACGTGTCGATCACGTCTTCCTCGTTGTAGCAAGGGACAACGATTGAAAGACGCATGACTTCACTCTCACGGGTGGGTGAACGCAGCGGACAGTGGGAAGAGATGGTACACAAGCGGCTGCGCTCGCGTGAACGACGCTCACCTGCAAGATGAACGATAGCCTTGCGACGCCCGTCACTTTCTGTAGTGGACCGGTGGCCTCGAATCGACGAATCGGCGCGGACACAACTCGGTGCTAACCTCTTGGTTCCCCTCGTGAAGTCGTACGGACGGTCTGCGTTCACCTATGCCGAATTTCGTCAGCGTCGTTGTGCCCGTGTGGAACGTGCAGGGATATCTCAACGAATGTCTAGATTCCCTCCTGCTTCATCAGAGCGTCGTCGATGTCGAGGTGATCGGCGTTGACGACACCTCGACCGACCACGGCGGTGAGGTTCTCGACGAGCGTGCCGCCACCGATCCGCGACTGAGCGTGACGCACCGTCCGGTCAACGGTGGCCCCGGAGCGGCCCGTAATTCCGGTCTGGATCTCGCCTCCGGCGAATACCTCTGGTTCGTCGACGGCGACGACCGCATCGTGCCCGGCGCACTCTCGGTGATCGAGGCGAAGCTCCGTGAGGAGAAGCCCGACGTGCTCGTCGTGGGCATGGCCCGCGAGCGCTGGAACCGTTCGGTGACCCGGTGGAAGTCGCCGGGCGAGGTCGTCCTCGGCGCCCGGGCGCTCACCCGGGCCGCACTGCCGCTCGGCTCGCTGGTCGTCCGCCGCCAGTTCCTGCTCGACGCCGGCATCCGGTTCCGCGACGGTTCGTACGAGGACGTCGCCTTCGGCTATGCCGTGCTCGCCCGGGCCGAGACGGTGTCGACGGTCGAACCGGCCTGTTACATCCACCGCCTGGACCGCGCCGGGTCGATCCGCGCCGTCAGGTCCGCCCGGGACGCCGATCTCGTCACGCAGTTGGATGCCGCGCTGAGCGTGCCCGCCCTGGCGAGCGCCGAACCGAAGGTGCGCCGCCGCGCCCTCGAACGGGCGGTCACCGCGGTTCGTGACCTGATGGACCAGGAAAACGCCGGCGTGCGCCGCAAGGTGTTCGACCGGCTCGCCGAGCTCGTACGCAAGCATGAAAAAGACGCGACCGGCCGGCGGATGAAGCTCATCGCGCAGGGCTCCTACGGGTCCTACCAGTTGCTCTTCGGTTCACGTGACCGCGTCCGGGCGGCCACCGGCAAGGCTCGCAAGGCGGTCGGCACGCGCCGCGCACGGTTGCGCAAGCGCGCGCTGAGCCGCTACTACAAGCGCGAGCTGGGCCGCCCGATCGACGAGAACCTCGCCGTCTACGCGGCGTACTGGTATCGCGGCTACGCCTGCAATCCGGCGGCGATCTACGAGAAGGCCCGGGAGCTGGTCCCCGCGGTCAAGGGCGTGTGGGTCGTCAAGCCGGGCGCCACGGTGCCTGAGGGTGTCACGACGGTCAACCCGGGCACGAGGGACTACTACCGCGTGCTGGCCCGGGCCAAATATCTGATCAACAACGCCACGTTCCCGCCCGAGGTGGTGAAGCGGCCCGGCGCGGTCCACGTGCAGACCCACCACGGCACCCCGCTCAAGACGATGGGTCTCGACCAGCCGAAGTTCCCGGCCTCGACGGTCGGATTCGACATCGAGCGCATGCGGCGCAACATCGCCAAGTGGGACTTCAGCGTCACCGCCAACCGGCACACCACGCTGCTCTGGGACCGGCAGTTCCCGATCAAGGGCGAGACCCTGGAGACCGGTTACCCGCGCAACGACCGGCTCGCGCTGGCCACCGCCGAGGACACCGCGGCGGCGCGGGCCGAGCTGGGCATCGCCGACGGCGAGCGGGTGGTGCTGTACGCGCCGACGCACCGCGAGTGGCACGCCACCTTCACCCCCGTGCTGGACGTCGAGAAGCTGGCCGACGCGCTCGGTCCCGGCACCCGGGTCCTGCTGCGCGGGCACTACTTCTACGACTCGATCGGCTTCCCGCCCCAGCATCCACGGGTGATCGACGTGTCCCGGCACGAGTCGGTCGAGCGGCTCATGCTCGCCGCCGACGTGATGATCACCGACTTCTCCTCGGTGATGTTCGACTACGCGGTCCTCGACAAGCCGCTGGTGATCTTCGCGCCGGACTGGGAGGTCTACCGGACGGTCCGCGGCGTCACCTTCGACCTCGCGGCCGAGCACCCGGGCACTTTCGCGCGCACGTTCGACGAGTTGGTCGGCGCGTTCGGGAGCGGCCAGGTCTTCGGGGACGAGGCGGCGGCCTATCGCGCGCGTTTCCGCGACCGGTTCTGCTCGCTCGAGGACGGCCATGCCGCCGAGCGCGTCGTCCGCCGTGTTTTCCTGGGAGAGAAGCGATGATCGCGGGCCTGGTCAGTGTGGTCGTACCGATGTACAACGTCGAGCCGTTCCTGCGTGACTGCCTCGACTCGCTGCGCGCGCAGACCTACCGCGACCTCGAAGTGATCGTCGTCGACGACGGTTCGACCGACGACTGCGCGGTGATCGCCGAGGAGTTCGTGCGGGCCGACCCCCGGTTCCGGCTGATCCGCCAGGAAAACGCCGGGCTGAGCGTGGCCCGCAACAACGGGCTCGAGCACGCGACCGGCGAGTTCGTCGCCTTTGTGGACAGTGACGACGTCCTGGCCGCCCACGCGTACGAGTTGCTGGTGCTCGCCCTGGCCGGAGGGGCCGACTTCGCCAGCGGTGGCGTGCTGCGGCTCAACTCCCGGGGCACCCACCCGGGCGAGCCGCACAAGACCGCGGTCAGCACCACCGATCTCAAGGCCCACGTCTCCCGCAACCACGAACTGCTGCGCGACCGCACGATCTGGAACAAGCTCTACCGCCGCGCCTTCTACGACCAGCACGGCTTCGAGTTCCCGCCCGGTCGCCTCTTCGAGGACGTGCCGGTCACCGTGCCCGCCCACGCGCTGGCCCACAAGGTCGCGATCGTCGCCGAGCCGATCTACTTCTGGCGGGTCCGCGAGGGCGCGGTCCTCTCGATCACCCAGTCCGATCACGACCTGCGCAACCTGGTCGACCGCTTCTACTCGGTCAACCTGACCCGTAAGAAGCTCGCCGCCTCCGGCCACCACGACCTGCTGCGGGTCTACGAGGAACAGGCGATCGGCGACAAGCTCAGCAGCTACCTCAAGTTCCTGCCCGGCGCGTCGCCCGAGTTCCAGCGGACGTTCATGGATCTCGCCACGGCCTACCTGGGCGAGCTCGACCCGGGCGCGGTCGACCGGCTTCCGCCGGCGGCCCGCGACCAGTGGCGGTTGATTCTCCAGGGCCGGCTGGGCGACCTGATCGAGCTGCTCGACACCGGCTTCCGCGCCGCCAGGAACAAGAAGCCCCCGCTCGCCGCCCACGTGAAGTCGGTGAGCTGGGAGGGCGACAAGCTCCGGGTGAGCGGCACCCTCGCGGTGCACGGTGCCGCGCCGCGCCGCTTCGGCCGGGCCCGTCTGTTCTGGCTCGCCCGCACCGGCACCCGCCGCAAGCTGCCGCTCTGGGCCCGCTCCGACTCCCGCTCCGGGTTCACCATCACCGTCGACCCGGCGATCATGCGGGTACGCAAGGCCTGGCGCGACAGCACGTGGCGGATCGCCGTCGCCACCGCGGCCAACCTCGAACTGCACCGGGCACCCGTCCGGGTGCCCGACGGGTGGGCCGACCCGCTCCCGCGGCGGGCCGTGGCGCCGGGTGTCTGGGTCACCCCTTACCTGTCGAGGAATCAGCTGTTCCTGAGCGTGAACCGGGTCGTGGCCTGGCTGACCGCCAGCCACCGGGACGGCGACGACCTGGTGCTGGAGGGCCGCCTGCGTACGGACCCGGCCGGCGACGTGCGGCTGGTGCTCCGCCGGGCCAAGGGACTCGTGGCGCGTACGGTCGCGGCCGAGGTGACCGCCGGGCCGGACGGCCCCGGATTCCGGGCCCGCATCCCGCTCGCCGATATCGCTCTCGGCGCCGATGACGACAACCACGCCATGGGCCTCTACGCCCAGCGTTTCCCGGTCGACCTGATCCTCGGCCCGGAGAAGGGCGACACCGTGGGCCTGGTCGCCGGGGAAGAGTACGTGCCGACCCGGGCCGCGGAAGGGGCCGACGAGGTCTACACCGCGGTCTCCGACACCGGCAAGGTGTCGGTGTGCACGCGCCCGCTCGGCCCGGTCGTGACCGAGGTGTCCTGGAACCCTCAGGGCGTGCTGGTGCTTCGCGGCGAGAGCGGCCGCGACGTCGAGGGCGAATTGATGCTCCGCATCCGGGGCCGGCGCCGCGACCGCACGCTGCCGCTGCGGGTCAGCGGCGGCCGCTGGACGGTCGAGGTCGACCCCGAGGCGATGCCCGGCCTGGCCGGCCCGCTGCCGCTGGTCGAGGGCACCTGGGACCTGGCCTTCCGCAGCAACGGGCGACACCACCCGACGATCGCGCCGCTCGGTTTCGCCGGAAGTGCCCGGGCCGCTCTGCCGCTCGCCTCGACCGCGCCGGACGGCACCGTCCGGGTGGTCCGCGGCGGAGCCCAGGAGCGGGCGACCCTCTTCGTCGGGCCGGCGCCGGTCGGCACGGCCGCCGAGCCGCCCTCGGCCGGTCTCACCGAGCCGGCCCTGCGCGAGGTGGTGCTGTTCGACGCCGCGCCCGGGCGCCGGGTCCCCGACGACCCGGCCGCGCTGCTGGCCGAGCTGACGGCCCGGCCGGGCGCCCCGGACGCGCTCTGGACCACCGAGCGGGGCCAGCCGGTCCCGGACGGGGCCGAGCCGGTCGTGCTCGGCACCGACGCGTGGCGGGCGGCGTTGCTCAACTCCCGCTGGATCGTGACCAACGACGACCTGCCGCTCTGGTTCCGGCCCCGGCCGGAACAGGTCGTGCTGCGGCTCGCCGACGGCTGGCCGGTCAGCCACATCGGCGCCCTCGCGGTCGCTCACCCTCTCGGGCGTACGCTCGTCGACCAGTTGACGGCCGACGCCGGCAAGTGGACCGCGCTCGCCTCGCCCGGCCACTCGGCGACGCCGGTGCTGCGCCGGGAGTTCGGCTACGAGGGCCCGGTGCTCGAGTACGGCCGTCCCGCCGACGACGTCCTGCGCGACCGGGATCCCGAGGAGGCCCGGGCCGAGGTCGCCGCCCGTCTCGGTCTGCCCGCCGACACCCGGTTCGTGCTCTACGCCCCGACCCGCCGCCCCATGGAGCTGCGCAAACGCGGCTCGAGCGACCCCAGCCGCCTGCTCAACCTGACCACCACGGTGCGGGCGCTGCCCGACGGCTACCGACTGCTCGTACGCCGTCACCCCACGCTCGACCAGGACGTCCTCGGTGTGGTCGACGGCTCGGCCGACGTCTCCGACTACCCGGGCGTGGGCGAGCTCCTGCTCGCCTCTGACGCGCTGATCACCGACTACTCGTCGCTGATCGCCGACTTCGCGACCACCGGTAAGCCGGTCCTGCTCTACGTGCCCGACATCGCCGAGCACGCGGCCTCGCCGGGGCTCAACGTCGACCTGGAGGCGAAGGCGCCGGGGCCGCTGCTGCGGACCTTCGACGAGGTGGCGGCGGCGGTCCGCGACCTGCCGAGGATCGCCGCCGACTACGAGCACGCGGCAAAAGCGTTCGCGTCCGATCACTCGACCGAGGGCACCGGCCCGGCCGCCGCCCGTCTGATCGACTGGCTGTTGTACGACGATCACAAAATGACGCGGTGATCACCGGAAAGCCGCAAGAAGTGGTCTTTTAGACCGACCTGGCGATCGGCACAGGTGACCGCGGCCACTATCGTTCCTGCCATGACCTCCATACCGCTGGCCGAGGAGATGCTTCTCCTCGCCTATGACGACCAGACCGGCAAGGCGACCGGCTCCCGCATCGGACTCGACCTCGGCATGGCCGCGGCGGTGCTGGTCGACCTCGCGCTGGCGGGCCGGATCGCGTACGTGGACGGTTTCCTCACGGTCAACGACCCGACCCCCATCGGCGAGCCGATCGCCGACGCGGTGCTGGCCCGGGCCGCCGAGGGTGAGCCGCACACGCCGGCCCAGTGGGTGCAGCGGCTGCGTCACCGCCTGCGCACCCGGATCCTGGAGGACCTCATCGAGCGGGGGGTGGTGCGCGACGTGGACGAGACCCAGATGGGCGTCATCCACGTGCACCGCTATCCGACCACCGACCCGCAATACGAGGCCGAGATCCGGAGCCGGCTGGCCCAGGCGCTGACCAGCGCCGAGATCCCCGACGAGCGGACGGCCGCGCTGGCCACGCTGCTCACGGCGACCCGCATGGAGCCCGCGCTGCGCCTGCCGCCCGACGAGACCGCCCGGGCCCACCAGCGGCTCGAGGAGATCGCCTCGGGGGCCGGTTTCTCGGGCGGCGGGAGCCTGGAGGACTCGATCGTCCGCCCGAGCGTCGCCCTGGTGGTGGCGACCCTGGGCCGGGCCATCTCGGCCGCTCTCGGCGCTCCCAAGCCGGCCTAGACACCGGGACCCGCCTGGACCCGCCTAGACACCCAGGGCGGCGGCGACCTCCGGCCGCAGGACCTTCGCGGTCGCGTCGGCGGCCGCGCTGCGTGCCGCGGCGACATCCCCGTCGGTCACCGGCTCCACAACTTCGAGGTACGCCTTGAGCTTGGGCTCGGTGCCCGACGGCCGGATCACGACCCGCGCCCGTGAGGTGCGCAGCGTCAGCACGTCGGCCTCGGCCCGGTCGGTGACCGTCACCTCGTCGCCGAGCAGGGTGGCCGGCGGGTTCGACCGGACCCGGGCCATCGCGCGGGTGATCTCGCTCAGATCGTCGACCCGCACCGACAGCTGATCGGTGTGGTGCACGCCGAACTCGACCGCCAGCTCGTCGAGCCGGGCGGCGAGCGAACTGCCGGCGGCCTTGAGCCCGGCGGCCAGCTCGGCGACCAGCAGCGCCGCGGTGATGCCGTCCTTGTCGCGGACCAGGCCGGGCGCCACGCAGTAGCCCAGCGCCTCCTCGTAGCCGTACGCCAGGTCGACCGCCCCGCGGACGATCCACTTGAAGCCGGTCAGGGTCTCGGCATAGGGCACCCCGCGGGCCTCGCACAGCGCCTTGAGCATCGTCGACGAGACGATCGTGGTCGCGTACGCGCCGGGGGTGTTGCGCCGGATGAGGTGGTCGGCGAGCAGCACGCCCAGCTCGTTTCCGGTCAGCGCCCGCCAGCCGCCGTCGTCGCCGGGGATGGCCACCGCGCACCGGTCGGCGTCGGGGTCGTTGGCGATGGCCAGATCGGCGCCCCGCTCGGCGGCCAGCGCGAGCAGCAGGTCCATCGCGCCCGGCTCTTCCGGGTTGGGGAACTTGACGGTCGGGAACTCGGGGTCGGGCTGGGCCTGCTCGGCGACGACGGCGGGCAGCGGGAAGCCGGCCGCGGCGAAGGCGGAGGCGAACGTGTCGCCACCGACCCCGTGCATCGGCGTGTACGCCACGGTCAGGTCACGCGAGCCGGACGGGTCGAGGACGGCGGCCGCGCGCCGCACGTACCCCTGAACGGTCGTCGCCTCGATCAGCGTGCCCGGCTCGCCGAGCGGGACCGATGTCAGGTCGCCGACCGCGCGGATGGCCGCCTCGATGCCGGCGTCGGCCGGAGGCACGATCTGGGCGCCGTCGCCGCCCGGGCCGCCCAGTTCGCGGCCGAGATAGACCTTGTAACCGTTGTCCTGCGGCGGATTGTGGCTGGCGGTCACCATGACCCCCGCGACGGCGTCGAGCGCCCTCACCGCGTACGCCAGAACGGGCGTGGGAAGCACGCCCGGCATGACCATCGCCCGGCGCCCGGCGCCCTCGGCGATCCGGGCGGTCTGCTCGGCGAACTCGCGCGAGCCGTGCCGGGCGTCGTAGCCGATGACCAGCGGGCCCTTGCCACCCTGGGCGTCGAGCCAGTTGACCAGGCCGGCCGCGGCCCGGGTGACCACCGCGAGGTTCATGCCGTTGGGGCCGGCGCGGAGGCGGCCCCGCAGCCCGGCGGTGCCGAAGGTGAGCGGTCCGGAGAACCGGTCGCGCAACTCGTCGGCCGTGCCGGGCAACCCGGAGATCAACCCGGTCAGTTCGGCCCGGCTCGCCGGATCGGGATCGTCGGTGAGCCAGGCCTCGGCCTGGGCCCGCAGCTCATCGGTAGGCGTCGTCACCCACGATTGATATCACGAGGCAAGTTTGTAGCTGGAGAGCATCTCGTCGAAGATGGGCTTGCTCGCCGCGAACTGGTCCTCGGTCGAGGTGACGAAGAACGAGTAGGCGTGACCATCCGTGACGATCGCGCCCCAGAGGCCGTGCCGCTCGGAGTCGCCGCTGCCGCACTTGTATTCGAGGACCGCGCCGTCGTGCCCGGCGATCTGCGTCGGCGTGACGCCGATCTGCTTGTAGGGCGTGGGGCAGCTGGTCTTGTTGCCCTTGAGATTGTTGGCCGCCACCTTGAGGAAGCTCTCCGGCGTTCCGCCGGCCCCTTCCACCAGGATGCGGACCTTGTGCTTGCTGTCGCCGGGATCGACGTAGTCGACGTACGACTGGCCGGAGTTCTTCTTCCACGACTTGGGCACCTTCACCGAGACACCCTTGGCGTTGTAGATCTGGGTGTCGAAGGAGGCGTTGACCGGGGCACCCGACGCCGGCCCGGCGACCGGCTGGCTGGTCTTGTCGTCGCCGCCGGTCGTCGAGATGACCACGACCAGCAGGATCAGCACGGCCAGCGCGCCGCCGCCGGCGATCAGCTGCTGCCGGCGCGGCCAGCCCTTGATCGTGGTGACCAGGCGGCCGGTGCCCTCGCGGACCCCGCTGACCGCCTTGTCGAGGGCCGCTCCGCGCTCGGCCGACGGGCGTCCGACGACCGTGCCCGGCATCGGGGAACCCTGCCACGCGCCCCGGGGTGGCAGCACGCTGGTCGGGTCGGCCTGGGGCATGCCCGGCATCAGCCCGGTCGGGGTGCTCGCGGCCGGCATCATGCCGGTCGGCGCGCCGACGGCCGGCTCGGCCGCGCGACGGCGCCCGCGCCCGCCCCCCGGCGGGGTGTTGGTCTCCTGCAGCTTGGCCAGGTGGTCGGTGAGCGAGTCGCCCGGCGCGAGCATGGCCCGGCCGCCGATCTGACCGTTCTGCGGCTGGGGCGGCTGCGGCGGGATCGCCTGGGTCTCGGCCGGGGCCGAGGCCGGACGCTGCGACGGGACCACCGAGTAGGGGTCGGTGTGCATGTGCGCCGGCATCTGGCTGGCCAGCGGGCCGGCCAGTTGCTGCCGCAGCAGGGTGCGGGCGGTCTGCACGTCCATCCGGCGGGCCGGGTCCTTCTCGAGGAGGCCCATCAGCACCGGGGCGAGCGAGCCGGCCCGCACGGCCGGGGACGGCGGGTCCTCGACCACCGCGTGCATGGTCTCGATCGGGTCGCCCTTGTCGAACGGGGGCCGGCCCTCGACCGCGGTGAAGAGCGTGACGCCGAGCGAGAACAGGTCGCTGGGCGGGCCGAACTCGTTGCCCATGGCCCGCTCGGGGGAGATGAAGTGCGGCGAGCCGAGCACCATGCCGGGGGTGGTCAGCTGCACGTCGGTGGGCATGCGCGCGACGCCGAAGTCGGTCAGCACGCAGCGGCCGTCGTTGCAGATCAGCACGTTGGCCGGCTTGACGTCGCGGTGCAGCACGCCGTGCGCGTGCGCGACCTCGAGCGCCCCGAGCAGCGCGATGCCGATCTTGGCGACCACCCGGGGTGCGACCGGGCCGTCCTCGATGACCATGTCGGCCAGGCTGCGGGCGTCGAGCAGCTCCATGACGATCCACGGCCGGCCGTTCTCATGGACGACGTCGTAGACCTGCACCACGGCCGGGTGCTGGAGCGCGGCGGCCGCCCGGGCCTCGCGCATGGTCCGTTCGTACATCGAGTCGCGGTCGCTGGGGGCCAGGCCGGGCGGGAGGACGACTTCCTTGATCGCCACGTCACGGCGGAGCAGGGTGTCGGCCGCGCGCCACACCGTGCCCATGCCGCCGTGTCCCACGGCGGCGCGCAACGTGTATCGCCCGCCGATAAGTGTGCCCGGGGCCGCGCGTCCGCTGGTGGGAGCGGGATTACCACTGCTCCACGTCGGAATCTGAGTCACTGAGAATGCCACCGAGGGGATGTAGGGGCTGTCGGACCAACCCCGCTATCTTGCCCGGAGCGGGGGTCGATTTGAAAGCCGGTCCGGGTGTGTTCCCGAAGGTTCGACCGTAAGTCACCGAAACATCGCGGGGAGTCGACCTTTTCGGACGCTCAGTACAAAAGCCCTCACGCGACTCCTCCCTGAACGAACGCTAACGAAGGCTTAGGATCGCGCGTGTGAACGCGGAATCGGGATTCGAGATCAGGCCGGTCTACCGCTCGGGAGACGTCGGCGACGGGCCGATCGGGGAGCCGGGCGAGTTCCCCTACACCCGCGGTGTTTATCCCACTATGTACACGAAACGCCCGTGGACCATGCGGCAATACGCCGGCTTCGGCACCGCGGCCGAGTCCAACGCGCGCTACCACCAGTTGCTGGCCGCCGGCACGATGGGCCTCTCGGTCGCGTTCGACCTGCCGACCCAGATGGGCTACGACTCCGACGACCCGATCGCCCACGGCGAGGTCGGCAAGGTCGGCGTGGCGATCGACTCGCTCGACGACATGCGGCGGCTCTTCGACGGCATCCCGCTCGACCAGGTGTCGACGTCGATGACGATCAACGCGCCCGGCTCGGTGCTGCTCCTGCTCTATCAGCTGGTGGCCGAGGAACAGGGCTTGCCCGGCGCGGCCCTGTCGGGCACGATCCAGAACGACATCCTGAAGGAATACATCGCCCGCGGCACCTACATCTTCCCGCCCAAGCCCTCGCTGCGGCTGGTCGCCGACACCTTCGCGTACTGCCGCACCGAGATCCCGAAGTGGAACACCATCTCGATCTCGGGCTACCACATGGCCGAGGCGGGAGCCACGCCCGCCCAGGAGATCGCGTTCACGCTGGCCAACGGCATGGAATACGTGCGGGCCGCCCTGGCCGCCGGCCTCGCGGTCGACGACTTCGCGCCCCGGCTCTCGTTCTTCTTCGTCGCCCGCACCACGCTGCTGGAGGAGATCGCCAAGTTCCGGGCCGCCCGCCGCATGTGGGCCCGCATCATGCGCGACGAGTTCGGCGCCCAGGACCCGAAGTCGCTGATGCTCCGGTTCCACACCCAGACCGCGGGCGTGCAGCTGACCGCCCAGCAGCCCGAGGTCAACCTGGTGCGGGTCGCGATCCAGGCGCTCGGCGCGGTGGCCGGAGGCACCCAGTCGCTGCACACCAACGCGTACGACGAGGCGATCGCGCTGCCGACCGAGAAGTCGGCCCGGCTGGCCCTGCGGACCCAGCAGGTGCTCGCGTACGAGGCCGGCCTGACCGGCACCGTCGACCCGTTCGCCGGGTCGTACGCGATCGAGGCGATGACCGACGAGGTGGAGGCCGAGGCCGTCGCGCTGATCGAGCGGGTCCTCTCGTACGGCGGCGCGGTCGAGGCGATCGAACAGGGCTTCCAGAAACAGGAGATCGAGACGTCGGCGTACCGCATCGCCAACGAGATCGACAACGGCGACCGGGTCGTGGTCGGCGTCAACCGCTTCGTCGCCGACGAGGAGGAGCGCTACGAGCCGCTCCGGGTCGACCCGGCGATCGAGGCGGCGCAGGCGGCCCGGCTGACGGAATTGCGGTTGAAGCGGGACGGTTCGGCGGTGGAACGTGCACTGGCGGATTTGGCGAAGGCTGCCGGGGGAACCGAGAACGTTTTACCTTTGATGAAAGAGGCATTGCGTCTCCGTGCCACCGTTGGCGAGGTATGCCACACGCTGCGTGAGGTGTGGGGCACCTATCAGCCGGTCGAGCATTTCTAGAACCACCCGGGACGATCGAAGAGGTAAAACGTTGAACCGCGTGACCTCCCTGATTCGTAACCCGTTGTAGGAGGTGATGGGCAGGATGCTGCGTGGGAATGACACCCCCGGCGATGCCCCTCCCTCTCCCCATCAGGGCTTTCGTGACCCAGCGCGATCCAGTGCGTACGGGAATGGCGTTGCACAGCGTCACCAAAATCGGTCTAAGCTGTCGCGCGTTGCGGAAACCCGACAAAACTTCGAGAGTGCTGTTCCAGCACCAACAGATTTGGAAGCCGACGTGACTACTGCTCTGGAGGCGCCCGAGGGCGCCGAATTCGAGGGCGCTCCCACATCGTGGCCCGGGCGGCTGCCCGGGGCCGAGCCCCTTCCCGGCCAGCTCGACCGCTGGCTCGCCGCCCGGGGCGCGGAGCTGGTAGCCATTCGTCGGCACATGCACGCCCACCCCGAGCCGTCGTACCACGAGTTCGAGACCGCCGCGATGGTGGCCCGCGAGCTGGCCGTGGCCGGCCTCTCGCCGCAGATGCTGCCCAAGGGCAACGGCGTGATCTGCGACATCGGCACCGGCGACCGGGTGATCGCGTTCCGGGCCGACCTCGACGCGCTGCCCCTGCAGGACCTCAAGGACGTGCCCTACCGCTCCACGGTGGACGGCGTCGCGCACGCCTGCGGCCACGACGTGCACACCACGGTGATGCTCGGTCTCGGCCTGGCCCTCGCCCAGCTCAACGAGCAGGGCGACCTGCCGGGCCGGATCCGGCTGATCTTCCAGCCGGCCGAGGAGGCGGTGCCCTCGGGTGCGCCCGGGGTCATCGCGGCCGGCACGCTCAAGGACGTCGCCGCGATCTTCGCGCTGCACTGCTACCCGCAGCTGCCGGCCGGCCTGGTCGGGGTGCGTTCGGGCCCGTTCACCGCGGCCGCCGACACCGTCGACGTGAAGCTGACCGGCCCGGGCGGGCACACCGCCCGACCGCACCTGACCGCCGACCTGGTCTACGCGCTCGGCCGGGTCATCGTCGACGTGCCGTCGCTGCTCGACCGGCGGATCGACCCGCGCGCCGGGGTCTCGATGGTCTGGGGCGCGGTGCACGCCGGCCAGGCGTTCAACGCGATCCCGGGCGAGGGTGAGGTCCGCGGAACCGTGCGCATCCTTAACCGGGACGCCTGGCGGGCCGTCCCCGAGCTGATCACCAAGCTGATCGAGGACGTGGTGGCGCCGACCGGGGCGCACGTCGAGGTCGGCTATCACCGGGGCGTGCCGCCGGTGATCAACGACCGGATGGCCACCGCGGTCATCGCCGGTGCGGCCGGCGCGGCGCTCGGCCCCGACCGGGTGGTCGAGGCCGAGCTCAGCATGGGCGGCGAGGACTTCGCGTTCTACCTCGACCACGTGCCCGGCGCGATGATCCGGCTGGGCACCGCGGCGCCCGGCTCGGACGTCAAACACGACCTGCACCAGGGCGACTTCGATGTCGACGAGAGCGCGATCGGCTACGGCGTCCGGGTCATGCTGCACACCGCGCTCGCGGCGCTGGCCACCGGAGCGTTCTAGGTTTCAGGTTCTATGTGTCGGGGGGGGGGGGGTGGGGGGCCAACCCCCCCTTGGGGAATAGCAAAATAAACCACAGAACCTGTAGGCACCCCAACGCCCGGGCAA
>NZ_JBFBAD010000196.1:0-15016 GCF_040682075.1 Actinoplanes sp. NPDC051411
GACGGGTGCGGCGCGGACGGGTGCGGCGCGGACGGGTGCGGCGCGGACGGGTGCGGCGCGGACGGGTGCGGCGCGGACGGGTGCGGCGCGGACGGATCCGGCGCGGCGGGGTGAGGTGCGGCCGGCGGACCAGGGGTCGGTGACGCCCACGGGTTGGGTGCGGCCGGGGTGCCACCCCAGGTCGCCGGGTCGCCGCCCCAGGACCCGGGACCCGCGGGGCCGGACGGCGCGGCCGGCCCCGAGGGCGCTGGGGGCTGGTCGGCCGGGGCGCCCAGGTCGTACACCGGAAGCTCCTGGCCGAACGCCGCCGTGAGCGGCACGTCGAGCCCCTGGACCGCGGCCTCCGCGCCCTCGCGCACCGCCGCGTGGACGGCCTCGCGCATCGCGCGTACGCGTTCCGTGCGCAACATCTGGTTGACCGCACCGGCCCGGCCGGCGAAACCACCGGCCAGGTCCTTGAGGAAGTGGCCCAGGATGGTGGCTCCGCGCCGGCGGCGCCACATCGTCCAGCCCGTGTAGAGGCTGGTGCCGTAGGGGAAGACCGTGACGAAGACGGTGTAGGACCGCTCGGTGATCACCAGGCGGTTGTTGACCACCTCGCGGCCGAGGACGTCGCTGCGGACCCGCTCGGCGAACGTCTCGACCGGGATGCCGCGGCCGCGCAGGGTGCCGTAGACGGCGGCGTAGGTCGAGTCGGCGGCGGCGAAGCGGTCCTCGATCAGGGTTTTCCACTCGGCGATCGGCTCGTCGACGCGCGCGCCCAGCAGGACCAGCCAGAACGCGACGAAGCTGAGCACCGAGCCGGCCAGGAGCAGCCCGGAACCCGGGAGGCCGGTGTCGAACGGGCCGGTGTCGGAGAAGGCGTACACGATCGCGAACAGTACGAAGAACACGACCGACACCAGGAACGACGCCACGAACGCCCAGACGAACAGGCGCACCAGCGTGGTGAGGGGCACCCCCTCGTCGAGCCCGATCTCGACCGGGCGGTATCTGAGGGTCTGCATCCGGTAAGCGATGTCGCTCACGAAAGCCTCCAGTGGAAGGATCAGCCGACCAGGGACACCTGGATCCCGGTGGCGGTCTGTGTGGCGCTGCCGTTGACGGTGAAGTCCGAGTCACCGCTCTCGTGGCGCTGGTCGCCGGCGACCCCGGTGTACGACACGTCCCAGTGCACCTTGCCGCCCGGCCCGCCGACCGCGACCACGACACCGAACAGGCTCGGCGTGACCTGCGCGTCGACCGTCGGGTAGGCGTTGACCGTCCACCGCACGGCGGTCGGGGTGCCCGGGATGTTGAGCCCGAACGGGCAGCCCTGCGGCAACGCCTGCCCGCCGGTCGCGCAGGCGTCGATCGCCGCCCGGACCTGCTTCTGGATCTCGGCCAGGGCGCCCGGGGCGAGGGTCGGCGTGCCGAGGTCGATCGGCGCGAGCGGCAGGTTGGGCCCGGGCCGCAGCGTCGAGGTGGCCTGACTGCCGCCGAGCAGCTGGTTGGCGGCGGCGACCGCGTGGTAGCCGCCCGGGAAGGCGAGGGTGTTGAGCTGCTGGCCGCCGAGCGCGACGCCGTTGACCGTGACCTTGCGCCCGGCCGCGTTGGCGACCGCCACCTCGATGAACGGCGACTGGATCAGATAGGCGCCGTTGCTGTGCAGCACGACCAGCGTCTCCTGCACCGGGGTTCCGCCCGCCCGGAAGTTGACCTTCACCGAGCGGGCGTCGACCGGGGCTCCCTCGATCGCCGCGACCGCGCCGACATGGACGGCGCTCGGCCGGGCCGCAGTCTCGGTCAGCCCGGCGTCGCTGAGCAGCGGGTAACGGTCGGCGGTGAACTGGGCGGACGAGTTGACGTAGCGCAACGCCCGCGCGGCGTGGCCGCCGGAGAGCGCGGCGAAGTAGTCGCGGACCGTTCCGGCCGCTCCGGGCCGGGTCAGGCGGACCGTCGCCGCGGCCACTCCCCCGCCGATCAGCAGGATGAGGACGACTCCGATGGCGACGAGAGGCCGCCACCCGAGCCGGCGCGGGCCGGGAGGGCCGGCGGTCAGCGTGGGGCCGGCCGTCATGATCGGGGCCGGCGGCTCCACGGCGGCCGGTGGGGGCGGCGTGATCAGCGGCATCCCGCAGTAGGGACAGGACAGCGGGCCGGGGGCGACCGGCCCACCACATCGGAAGCAGAGACCGGTCACGGCCGCACCCGGCGCGCTCATCCTGTCGACCCCTCCGACGACTACCCCGCGTTGCCCCGGCCGTTTTCACGGCGAGTGAGGCGAACGCTACCGGAGCCCACCGGCCGGGCCCCGGTCATCCAGCGGATTACCCTCCCACACATCGACGAGCGTCAGGACGCCGAGGGGCGGTCCCGCAACTGGACCTCGGCCGTGTTCTGCACGAAGCTCTGTTCGGACACCGGCACCAGCACCGCCCGGTCGTGGAAGTCGGGCAGGGTGGTCGCCCCGCAACTGATCAAAGTGGCCTTGATCTTGGCGATCGTCGTGTCCACGTTGTCGTAGAGGCTGCCCGCCCACGGCACGTAACCGTCCACGCCCTCCTCGAACGCCAGCTTCGACCCGCCGCCGTGCTCGTAGCGGGAGACGTTGCGGGCCCGCGCCGAGCCTTCGCCCCAGTACTCCTTGTAGAACTGCCCGCCGACCCGCACCAGCGGGGCCGGGCTCTCGTCGAAGCGGGCGAAGTAGCGGCCCAGCATCACGAAGTCGGCGCCGAAGGCGAACGCCATCGCCATGTGCGAATCGACGAGCAGGCCACCGTCGCAACACACCGGGACGTAGATCCCGGTCTCCTTCGCGTACGCGTCGCGGGCGGCCACCACGTCGGCCAGTGCCGACGCCTGGCCCCGTCCGATGCCCTTCTGGTCGCGGGTGATGCAGATCGACCCGCCGCCGATGCCGACCTTGACGAAGTCGGCGCCCGCCTCGGCGAGGTAGCGGAAGGCCCGCCCGTCGACCACGTTGCCGGCCCCGATGCGCACCGAGTCGGCGTACCGCGAGCGGACGAACGCCAGCGTCTCCGCCTGCCAGACGCTGTAGCCGTCGGACGAGTCGATGCAGAGCAGGTCGGCACCGGCCTCGACCAGGGCCGGGATGCGCTCGCGGTAGTCGTGGGTGTTGACCCCGGCGCCGACCCGGAACCGCTTCTCGCCGTCGATCGACTCGTTGCGAAACCGCTTGTGCAGCTCGTAGTCGCGGCGCAGCACGATCGAGCGGAGCAGCCCGGCGTCGTCGACGATCGGCAGCACGTCGAGCCGGTGGTCCCAGATCAGCGTGTTGGCCTCGGAGAGCGAGACCGTCGGCGGCGCGGTGACCAGGTCGGTGGCCGGGCGCATGCGCGACTCGACGCTGTCGTTGAGGTCGTGCCGCCGCGGGTGGAAGTCGCCGGTCGAGATCAGCCCGAGGAACTGCCCGTGCGCGCTGCCGTCGTCCGTCACGACCGCGACGTCGCGTTCGGCCGATTCGAGCAGCGCCGTGACCTCGCCCAGCGTCGCGCTCGGCTTGATGTTGATGTCGGAGAACCGGAAGCCGGCCTTGTGCCGCTTCACCGCGGCGACCATCTCGGCCTGGGCCTCGACGGACTGGTTCTGGTGGATGAAGCTGAGCCCGCCGCACTGGGCGAGCGCGATCGCCAGCCGGGGCGACGAGACCGCGCCCATGATCGCGCTGGTGAGCGGCGTGGCCACCCGGATGGGCGACTGTTCGCCGACCCGGTGCCGCACCAGCGGCACGCTGAGGTCGACGTTTTCTCCGACGCAGTCGGCGGTGGTGAGATCGGGAACGAGCAGGAACTCGTTGAGCGTTCGCGACACTTCGTCGAGGATCTTCACGATTCTCCTGAGACAGTGGGCCGGACGAGAATAAAGGGACGAAACTACCATCCGGCCGTTTACTTCAGGAGCAGGCGGTGCGGGGCAGGCCGGCCACGGCGACCGGCGACCTTCCGGTCGCCTTCGCCTTGCCCGCGAGCACGGCGGCCAGGGCTTTCAGCGAAAGCTTGCTCGACGAGTACGAGGCGAGAAGGGTCCCCGACTTCGCCCGCGAGAGCAGGTAGGGCGTGTCCATCATCACGGTCACGTCCGCGTTGGCATCCAGGTCGCTCAGCTTGTCGCCGTACCCCACGAGCCGGATGACCGCGCCGCCGGCGCCGATCTTGATGCCCTCGTCCTGCAGCGCCTTGGTCAGGTTGTCGCGGGCGGTGGCCCGGACCGCCTCGGTGCTGACCGTGACCGGCCCGGTGACCAGCGGTCCGTCGCATTTCCCGCGCAGCACCGTGATCGAGGCGGCGTCGAGCGCGGCGACCGCCTGCACATGGGCGGGCGTGTTCACCGTGGACAGGTCGGGCCGCTTCCGCTCGGCGGCCCGGAAGTTGAGGGTCAGGATGCGGGTGACCGCCTCGACCAGGCGCGACTTCTTCAGCGAGCCGTCCTTGAGCGCGGCCACGATGCCGTCGCGGGCGGCGCCGATGTCGGGCGGCATGAGCAGCATGTCGTTTCCCGCGTTGAGCGCGCGGACCGCCGCCTCTCCGGCCGGCCACTTCATCGCCGGCGGCATGTTCATCGCGTCGGTGATCGCGACGCCGGTGAACTTGAGCTGTCCGCGCAGCACATCGGTCATGACCTTGTGGGAGAAGGTGGCCGCCACGCCCTTGTCGAGCGACGGCACGTCGAGGTGGCCGGACATGACCACGCCCGCGCCGGCCTTGATGCCGGCCTGGAAGGGCGGAAGGTCCTGCCTGGTCCAGGCGTCGTGGCTCTGGGCGACCACCGGCAGCGTCTCGTGGCTGTCCCCACTGGTGTGCCCGTGGCCCGGGAAATGCTTGAGACCGGCCGTGATGCCGGCGCTCTGCAGGCCGTCGACCGCGGCCGTGACCTGGGCCGCGTTGGCCTTCGCGTCGCCGCCGAACGAACGCGAGCCGATCACCGTGTTGGCCGGCGGCCCGAGCGTGTCGGCGTCGGGTGCGAAGTCGACGGTCAGGCCCATCGCCGCCAGTTCCTCCCCCGCGGCGTGCCATGCCGCCTCGGTGAGCCGCGGCTGGCCGGCCGCACCGGCCGCCATCGCCGCCGGCAGCAGGGTCACGCCGTTGGTGACCCGCGTGACCACGCCGTATTCCTGATCGGTGCCGATCATCATCGGGGCACCCCCGGGTAATGCCCGGGCGGCCGCTTGCAGGCCGTCGGTCAGCGCGCGGACCTGTTTCGGATCGTCGACGTTGGTCGTCGGGTTGGTCGTGCTGGTCGGGTCGGCCGCGCTGAAGCTGACCAGGATCAGGCCGCCGAGGTGATATTTGGCGACCATCTCGGCGGGAGTGTCCACCCCGGCCAGCTTCTGGTTGCCGGCCTTGGACGCGGCGTCGACCGTGGTCGCCGAGTTGCCGTAGGCGTAGGGCACGAGCACCTCGCCGGCCAGGTCGGCGTCGCTCATCGCGGCGACCGCCCGGGCCGCCAGGGCGGCCGGGTCACCGGTCAGGGGCGCGGCCGAGGCCGGGGTCGGGGTCACGAACGACGGCTGGGAATCGGCCCGCGACGGTTCGTCCGGGCTGCACGCCGCGGCCAGGAGAAGAAACGGTACGGCGGGGAGCACGCGCAGGGTCCGATTCACGCGGGTCATCGAACCAGTCCCGCGCCAGCCCTTCAACCGGGCCTGTGGATAACCCAGCTCTTCAACCGGGCCTGCGGAAAACTCAGCCGACCCGGGTCAGGAGCGTGACGGGGGCGCCGTCGCCGGCGTAGCGGTAAGGCTCGAGCTCGGCGTCCCAGGCCGTGCCGAGCGCCTTCTCGAGGGCATGCGAAAGAGCCTCCGGCGCCCGCGCGGAGGCCATGATGGCGCGCAGCCGGTCCTCGCCGAGCTGGATGTCCCCCGAAGCGCCCATGATCCCGTGGAAGAGTCCGCGGCCGGGGACGTGCATGAAGCGCTCGCCGTCCATGCCCGGACTGGGTTCCTCGGTTACCTCGAAACGGATCATGGGCCACTGCCGGAGGGCAGCAGCCAGCTCGGCGCCAGTACCGGCCCGACCGGTCCAGCTGCATTCGGCCCGCCGCGCGCCGGGATCAACCGGCTGGGCGGTCCACTGCAGGTTGACCGGCGCGGTCAGTACGCGCGCGATCGCCCACTCGACGTGCTGGCACACGGCAAGTGGGGTCGAGTGGACGTATACGACGCCACACGTTGGCACGGTGACCTCCCGGAGACCGAGGTGCGTCTTCCCCTACGACCTCGACCGCGGTTGATCGTGTCCCATGATGCCGGTTGGTACGGATGGTGCGCCAGAGAATCGGCAACATCGACATCGGGACGACCGTAGTGGCACGTCCTGTTCAACGGCTGGACCTGCTCGTACGGCACGGTCACCCAGCCGTCGTGTAGAGTTGCACCGGCCATTTTTCTGCTTTCTCCAAGGAG
The DNA here is from genome assembly GCF_040682075.1 of Actinoplanes sp. NPDC051411. Taxonomy (NCBI): domain Bacteria; kingdom Bacillati; phylum Actinomycetota; class Actinomycetes; order Micromonosporales; family Micromonosporaceae; genus Actinoplanes; species Actinoplanes sp. NPDC051411. The sequence goes on from NZ_JBFBAD010000196.1 coordinate 6,404, forward strand.
TACCGCCGTGGCGAGCAACACCTCGAAGACCGCCCGCGCATCAGTCCGCGCCGGCCAGGGCACGGGCGGAGCGCTCAGCGTGCTCGGTGAGTACAAGTACCTCATCCCGCTCGCCAATGGCCGCTTCGCATACGTGCGCAACCTGACCAACGGCAAGACCCTGCACCTCAAGACCGACTCCGAGGCCTTCGTCGAGGAGATCCGGGCTCTCTCGGCGGCCGGTCACGGCGCCAAGATCCGGGCCGAGATCGAGGCCCTCGAGGCCGCCAACCCGCAGCACGGCTGGTCGGCTACCGAGAAGCGCCTCGTCGACGCGGGTGTCTTCGAGGGCTGAGCGGATTTTCCAGGGCGCCCCCGTGAACGGGGGCGCCTTTTTGCATTCTCTGAAGATCATCACACTGAGATCATCCGGGCAGGATCGTCGCTTAAAATCCCATTCCGGACTTTTTACCACGCGCCTCAGGGGTGCAGTTCGACCAGACCGGTGTCGAGGTCGTACGAGGCGCCGGCGATCTTGACCCGGCCGGCGGCGATCGCGGCCGCCACGCCCTCCTTCGCGCGGAGCCGGCCGACCGTACGCCGCACGTGCGCCCGCATCGCCTGCTCGGCGACGTCCGGGCTGCCGATCCCGACCTCCTCGACCGCGGGCGCGATCTCGTCGATCAGGTAGCCGATGTCGCCGCCCGGCCGCTGCCCGGCCAGCAGCGCCTCGATCGTGCCCTGCACCGCGCCGCAGCGCTTGTGACCGAGCACCATGATCAGCGGCACGCCGAGCTTGTCGACCGCGAAGTCGACCGAGCCGAGCACGGCCCGGTCGAGCACGTGCGCGCCGGAGCGGATCACGCAGATCGAGCCGAACGTCTGGTCGAAGATCGCCTCGAGCGGTACCCGTGAATCGATGCAGCCCAGCACGACGGCGTGCGGCTGCTGGCTGGCCGAGGAGGCGGCGGCCGCCGAGACGCGGTGGCCGTGCTCGGGGCGGCCTCCGACGAAGCGCTTGTTTCCGGCCATCAGTTCGGCCAGGGCTTCCTCGGCGTCGGTGATCGGGGGTTCCAGCGGGGCGGACGGATCCGTCGTCATGCTCGAATTCTCGTCGAGTTCGCCCCGGTGAACAGCGAGTGCGAGGTAAGTCACGCGGAGCACCCGGTGATCTTCGCCCGGTAGACGGGTGGCAATAGCCGTGATCGCGAGTAATGCTTATTACGCGCGGGTATTGCGGGGCACCTATGGGAGCCCCCGGCAGCGCGGGGCCCCTGCCAGGAGCGGAGGTGCGCGTGTCCGAGCGATCGGAGCTGACTCTCGCCGACGGGATCCGGTTGCGCGTCGACGCGTACGGGCCGGCCGACGCCGGAGTGACCGTGGTCCTGCTGCACGGCTGGTGCCTCGACCGGCGCACCTGGCACCACCAGATCGCGGCGCTGGGCGCGATGTCGCCCCGGCCGCGGGTGATCGCCTTCGACACGCGCGGGCACGGCCGGTCGGACGCGACCGGACTTCCCTCGGCCACCCTCGGCCAGCTCGGCGACGACCTGGCCGAGGTGCTGCGGCACTACGCGGCGCGCGGCCCGGTGGTGCTGGCCGGCCACTCGATGGGCGGCATGGCGATCATGGAGTACGCGTACCGGCACCCGGTGGACTTCGCCGAGCGCGTGTCCGGCCTGCTTTTCGTCTCGACGTCCGCCGAGGGCCACACCCACACCCGCTACGGCCTCACCCCGCGCCTGGCCACCCTGATGCGGGCGGGCGAGCTGCTGGGCGCCGGCGTGCTGGCCCGCTCCGGCCCGTGGCGCCCGCACCGGGCGGTGCTGCCGGCCCTGCGCCCGGCGCTGCGCTGGCTGCTCTTCGGGGACCAGTACGACGACGACGCGCTCGGGATCACGATTCGGGGCGTCGGCCGGGCCTCGCTGCGCTCGATCGGCGGCTTCCGCTCCTCGATCGGCAGCCAGCAGCGGCTCGGCACGCTCGCCGCGCTGGGCGACGTGCCGGCCGCGGTGCTGGTCGGCGACCGTGACCGGCTGACCCCGCCGCCGTGCGCCGAGTCGATCGCGGGAGCCCTGCCCGGTGCCGGTCTGACCGTCTTCCCGGGGGCCGGCCACATGCTGTTGCTGGAGCGGCCGGCCGAGGTCTCGGAGGCGCTGGTCGCGATCACCGAGCGGGCGGCGCGCAGCACCCCGGCCGAGCGCAAGCGGCGAGCCCGGCGGGCCCGGCGAGCCGGATGGGACCGAGCCGCCTAAAGGGTGGCGTCGAGCGCGTTCATCAGGTCCTCGGTGCCCTGGCGGCGCTGGGCCGGGTTGTCGAGCCCGTCCAGATAGACGCCCTGCTCGGTGAGGACGAAGTCGGTGCCGCCGCCCTGGCCCGGCCGCATCTCCAGCGTCGCCACCGAGACGGAGATGCGCTGCCCGTTCATGGTCATCTCGTACGTGTAGACGATCCGCTCGTCCGGCACGATGTCGGTGTACGTCACGTGGTACCCGAACCGCGTGCCGTCGTCCTGGACGAACACCACGCTCTCCCGCCCGCCCTCGCGGAACTCGAAGACCTCGTCCTCGTGCTTCATGTCCGGCCCGCCGAACCACTTGGCCTTGGCGTTCTGGTCGGCGAACGCGTTGAAGACCCGGCCCGGTGCGGCCTTGAAGTGGCGGTCGATCACGAAGGTGTCGTGGACGCTGGAACGTTCCGTCATTGTTCTTCTCCCTCAGTCTCGTCGAGAAATTCGTCCAGGCGGTCGAGGCGGTCGGCCCACCGCGTCCGCCGGTCGGCGATCCACTGTTCGGCCTGCTGCAGGACGGCCGGCTCGAGCCGGCAGGTGCGCACCCGCCCGACCTTCTGCGACCGCACGAGCCCGCTCTCCTCCAGCACCCGCAGGTGCTGCAGCACCGCGGGCAGCGACATGGTCAGCGGCTCGGCCAGCTCCTTGACCGAGGCCGGGCCGCGGCTGAGCCGTTCGACCATCGCCCGCCGGCTGCCGTCGGAGAGAGCGGCGTAGACGGAGTCGAGCCGGCCCGAATAGTTAAGCACTCGCTTAACCTTTCGCACCGACCCGGAGTTGTCAAGAGGTCGCCCCGCGTCGACGGCACTGGCGCGGCCGGAGTAGGTTCGATTGCTCCCTTTAACCGGGAGCCGCTTCCGGCAGCGGGAGCCATTACGGGAGAGAAAGCAACGGACTTGAGCGACGCCACCATCCTCCAGCAGGAGATAGCGGTCGAACAGGAGCACGTGAAACGGGTCTACACCCGGCTCGCCGAGCTCCGCCGGGACGCCTCCCGCGCCGAGAAGGAGGGCTACCAACTGGCCGGCGTCGGCACGTTCGGCGCCCTCGTCGAGCGCGATGCCATGGTTTTCCACGCCGCCCGCCGCCGGCACGCGCTCGACACGGAATACGAGGGGCTCGTCTTCGGGCGCCTCGACCTGAAGACCGGCGCGACCCACTACGTCGGCCGCATGGGCATCCGTGACGAGGCGTCCCAGCCCCTGGTCGTCGACTGGCGGGCACCGGCGGCGGCCGCGTTCTACCGGGCCACCCCGGCCGAGCCGCTCGGCGTGGTGCGCCGCCGCATGATCCAGTCGAGCCGGGAGAAGGTCACCGGCATCGAGGACGACCTGCTCGACCCCGAGGCCGCACCGCCCGGCATGCGGGTGGTCGGCGACGGCGCGCTGCTGGCCAGCCTCTCCAAGGCGACCGGACACGGCATGCGCGACATCGTCGCGACGATCCAGCGCGAGCAGGACGAGGCGATCCGTTCCGCCGCCTCCGGCGTCACCGTGGTGACCGGCGGCCCGGGCACCGGCAAGACCGCGGTCGCCCTGCACCGCGCGGCCTACCTGCTGTATTCCGACCGCAACCGGTTCGCCGGCGGCGGCATCCTGGTGGTCGGCCCGTCGGGTGTCTTCGTCGAATACATCGCGACCGTGCTGCCCTCCCTGGGCGAGGACACGGCGACGCTGCGGTCGCTGGGCACGCTGATGTCCGGTTACGACGCGACCCGGGTCGACCCGGGCGACGTCGCGGCGATCAAGGGCTCGCTGCGCATGCGGCGGGTGCTCGAACGGGCCTCGCACGACGCGGTGCCCGGCGGCCCGACCGAGCTGCGCCTGCTCTACCGGGGGACGCTGCTGCGGCTCGACGCGGCCGGTCTCGACAAGATCCGGCGCAAGGCGCTGCCGCGGGGCGCCCGGCGCAACGAGATGCGCGGCCACGGCTTCGACGGGGTCTTCGACGCGCTCTGGGCCCAGGTCCGCCAGCTCAAGGTCACCGGACTGCCGGAGAAGGCCGACTTCGAGGCCGAACTGGCCGATCGCGGCGACTTCCGCGAATTCCTCAAGGCGTGGTGGCCACGGTTCACCCCGATGCGCGTGCTGCGCTGGCTGGCCGATCCGGCGCGCCTGCGGGCGTACGCCAACGGCCTGCTGTCCCGGGAAGAGATCGCGACCCTGCAGGGGTCTTTCGACGCCTTGGCGTCGCAGGGTCCGACGATCGCCGATGTGGCGCTGCTCGACGAGCTCGACGAGATGATGGGCCGGCCGCGGCGGCCGGCCAGGAAGTCCAAGAACCCGTTCCACGTACGCGACGGTGTGCAGGAGGTCAGCACCTACGCCGACCGTCAGCAGGCCGCCCGGGCCCAGGTGCAGCGCGACGACGACTACCGCGACTACGCGCACGTCGTGGTCGACGAGTCGCAGGACGTCTCGCCGATGCAGTGGCGCATGATCGGCCGCCGCGGGGCGTACGCGTCGTGGACGATCGTCGGCGACCCGGCCCAGACCGCGTGGGTGGGCGACCCGGCCGAGCTGGACCGGGCCCGCGACCGCGCGCTCGGCTCCCGCAAGCGCACCAGCTACGCGCTGACCACCAACTACCGCAACTCGGCCGAGATCTTCGAGGTGGCCGCCTCGGTGATCCGCACGATCATGCCCGACCTGCCGCTGCCCCGCGCGGTGCGCAGCACCGGGGTCGACCCGGTCGACGTGGTCACCGACGCCGCGGCACTGCCCGAGATGGTGCGCGAGCTGGCCGAGAAGCAGCTGAGCGATGTCGACGGCACGATCGGCGTGATCACCCCGGTGCCGCGGCGCGACGAGATCGCGGCCTGGGTGGAGGGCCTGCCCGAGCGGGTCCAGGTGGTCACCGCGCTGGAGGCCAAGGGCATGGAATACGACGCGGTCGTGCTGGTCGAGCCGGGCGCCCTGACCAAGGACCGCTCCGGCATCCGCACGCTCTACGTCGCGCTCTCCCGGGCGACGCAGCGGCTGACCACGATCGGCACCGACCCGGGGTGGCACCCCTGAGGGATCACGGGATGGCCAGGCTCACCGCGTCGTAGGTCGTGGTGGGTGTGGCCGTCGTGGTGAGGCGCGCGTTGGGCAGATAGAAGCGGGTGCCCCACTGGGCGATCGTGGTCGGCACGTCGAAGCGGATGTCCTTGGTGCGGGACTGGACGGCACCCCGGTCGGCGTCCTTGTTCATCTTGATCTTGGTGATCGAGTTGTCGCGGTTCTGCACCACGTAGAGCAGGTTGCCGCGCAGCAGCATGCCGTCGCCGTAGAGCAGCGACTCGCCGCCGAGGTCGACGGCGCTGCTGCGGCCGTTGAGGCTGACCCGGAAGAGCTTGCCGGTGTTGGACTGCACGACGAGCAGGTGGCGCCCGTCCGGGGCGGCGACGATCCCGTTGGCATTGGTGCCGGCCTGATCCCGGAACGACCCGGTCAGCGGCACCGCGATCGCCGCGTCGGGCAGTTCGCCGTCGGCGCCCAGTGGCAGCTTGAAGAGCACCGGGTTGGCCGAGTCGGTGAACCAGGCCGCGGTTTTGGTCAGCACCACGTCGTTGATGAACGCGGTGCCGGTCCGCAGCCGGTAGGTCTTCAGCACCCGGCCGGTCGCGGTGTCGATCACCCGGGCGTCACCTCCGGTGCCGCCGGCCACGAACAGCCGGCCCCGGTCATCCAGCTTCAAACCCAGGGAAGGCGTTCCGGTTCCGGCGCTGAGCAGCGCATTCTTTCCCGTACGCAGGTTGACCTTGAGAATGTCGCCGTTGCCCCGGGAGCCGAGGTACGCGTACGGCTCCGTGCCGATCGCGATCCCCTCGGGTTGGAAGCCGTCGGGCAGGCGCAGGGTGTCCGGCGCGGCGGCGAGGACCGGCCGGCCTCCGGTGGTGAGGGTCAGCGCGGTGACGATGACGATCGTGAAGAGATGTCGGAACAGGGTCATACCGAGATTTCATCCGCCCGCCGACCGAGGGGCGCCCCAGTTGCGCAAACTAGGTGTGGCGATCACCACTCCGCACGGTGCACCCTGATCACATCGGTCACCAGGTGCGTCGACCTCCGTCCTGATCTCGGCGCCATCCCTACGCTTGGTGGCCATGCACACACGGAGGGAAAGCAAGATGGCCGTCATCCACCAGCCCCGGGTCGCCTGGGACGGCGCTCGCGCCATCGTCCGGGCGGCCGGCAGCGCACACTACGAGGGCTTCGCCAACCACGTGCTGCAACAACTCGGCAGTGGGGTCTACGGCGACTTCGCCGACACCCGGCAACGGCTGCTCACGGCGTACGTCGAGACGGGCGGCGACCGCTACGTCGCGGACGTCGAGGCCGGCAAGTGGCGGGTGCGCCTGGAAGACCTGCTCCGCGAGCGCCCGGAACTCAGCGTGGTGATCCTCCAACTGACCTCGGAGGCGTTCGAGCTCTGATCGGCCCTCTTCCGGCGGGCTGGGCCCAAAGGGTCCGCCCGTCGGAATGACGCCTGTTTGGCGGAAGCGGCCCGCGACTTACGGCTAAAGGCCACAATGTCGGATATGAGTGACGCTCGGGTCATGGTCTTCGCACCCGCCCCACAACTCACGGTCACCATCGAGCAGCAGCACGATGATCCGGAACTGCACGTCCACCCGGGCGGCCAGGGCATCTGGCAGACCCGCATGATCACTTCGCTCGGGGCCGAGGTGATTCTCTGCGCCGCGGTCGGCGGCGAGGTCGGGCGCGTACTCAAGCCCCTGCTCGACTTCAAGGGCGTCACCCTGCGCACCGTCCCCCGCGAGACCGGCAGCGGCTGGTACGTCCACGACCGCCGCGACGGCACCCGCCAGGAGATCGCCGAGCGGCCGGGCACCCCGCTCACCCGGCACGAGCTGGACGAGCTCTACAACCTGGCGCTGGCCGAGGGCCTGCGGGCCGGCATCGCGGTGCTCAGCGGGCCCGCCCACCCGTCGGTGATCCGGGCCGACGTCTACAACCGTCTTGCCGGCGACCTGCGGGCCAACGGCTGCAAGGTGATCGCCGACCTGTGCGGCAAGCACCTGCAGGCCGTGCTCGAGGCCGGCCTCGACGTGGTCAAGATCAGCCACGAGGAGCTGATCGCGGACGGGCTCGCCGCCGACGACTCCGACGAGCAGCTGTCCGGCGCCCTGGTCCAGCTGCACGAGAACGGCGCCGAGGCGGTGCTCGTCTCCCGCGCCCACAACGGGGCGCTGGCCCTGTTCAACGAGGAGATCTACCGCGTCGGCGTCCCCAAGCTGACCAGCGCCGACCACCGCGGGGCCGGCGACTCGATGACCGCGGGTGTCGCGGCCGTGCTCGCCCGGGGCGGCGACATGAGCCAGGCGGTCCGCACCGGGGCCGCCGCGGGCTCCCTCAACGTCACCCGGCACGGGCTCGGCACGGGCCACCTGGACGCGGTCCAGGTGCTCACCGAGCGGGTTCAGCTCACCCCGATCAAGAAGGCGCGATGACAACCAGTCTGAGAATCCTGGTCACCAACGACGACGGCATCGACTCCCCTGGCCTGCGCTGGCTGGCCCGGGCCGCCGCCCGCGAGGGACACGACGTCGTGGTCGCGGCGCCGGTGACCGAGGCGAGCGGCAGCAGCGCGGCGATGACCGCGATCGAGGAACACGGCAAGATCATTCTGCACAAGCGGGAGCTCACCGGGGCCAAGCACATCCCGGCGTACGCGGTGGCCGCCTCGCCCGCCTACATCGTGCTGCTGGCGCTGCGGGAGGCGTTCGGGCCGACCCCGGACATGGTGCTGTCCGGCATCAACCGGGGCGCCAACGCCGGGTCGGCGGTCGTGCACTCGGGGACGGTCGGCGCCACGCTCACCGGGTCGTACGCCGGGCTGCACGGGCTGGCGGTGTCGCTGGACGTGCTGTCACCGCGCCAGTCGTCGTCGCGCAGCGGAGGGGCGGCGATCAGCGCGATCGACCACGAACTGGACGAGAAGCGGCACTGGGGCAGCGCGGCCGAGCTGGCGGTGCGGCTGATCCCGACACTGCGGCACACCGCGACCGGAACCGTCTTCAACCTCAACGTGCCCGACCTGCATCTCGACGGGATCCGCGGGCTGCGGCGGGCGGCGCTGGCCCAGTTCGGGCAGGTGCAGATGAGCATCGCCGAGGCGGGCGAGGGCTTCGTGCGGACGGCCGTCCAGGCGGCCGACGAGACCCTCGAGCCGGACACCGACCTGGCCGCCCTGGCCGAACACTTCGCCGTGGTCACACCGATCAGAGCCCCGGTCGAGGCGGCCGACGTGCGCTTCAGTCTGGAGACCATCAAGGTCCAGTCCCCAGCTCTGTGAGAACGGCCCAACGCGTACAGAAAGGCGCCCGGCGGAACCCC
>NZ_JBFBAD010000197.1:0-14996 GCF_040682075.1 Actinoplanes sp. NPDC051411
GTCATACGACGGCGCGGACTCGGCAGGCACGAATAGTCAACGCTTTCAGAGCCCTCCGCGGCACTGAAAGATCAACGACACCTATCCAGTTACCCCAGCGCTTGCTGAGCAGGGTTCTCTTGGTGCTTTCGTAGAGGATGCGATCGTCTGCGTCGGAGCGCAGATGATCGCGGAAGAGGAGGTACTCGTCCACGGCAGGATCGTCTCGTTCGAAGACGTGCACGTGGACGTCGTGTGCTGGTGTACGCACGAGGCGATGCCTGGGCTCGCGGACCCGCAGTTCGTACCCGGCAGCTAGAAGCGCATGGAGGTAATCCTCTTCGGCGGTGATGTCGTCTACCGTGACCACGATGTCGATGATCGGCTTGGCTGCCAGTCCCGGAACGGACGTGGAACCGATGTGCTCGATCTCGATGGCCGCTGCAGGAAGGGCATCCCGGATCCGCCCCCGATGATCAAGGTAGACGTCTGCCCACCGCTCGTCGTGGTTGTGCAGCTCGAGCGCGTGGGAGGCGAACCCTACGAGCTCGACTGTAGTGACGTCCGGTCGGCGCGGCTTGCGGCTTTTGTTCACATGGACATCCTCGCAAGGCTCAAATCTCGTCAAGATCTGGACCGGGGATGGATCCTCGTGACGGAGGCCGAAACCGCGATGCCGACGCTCGGTCTATCCATGAACAAGCGCGATCCTTCCCTCCGCGCCGTGGCCCAACCGGCCGACCCTGGATTCAGACCGCATCCCCCAAGCCGCGCGGTCGTTCCTCCATGTTGACGGTGTGGCGGCGTGATCAGGACTTCCGGGTCGGGCAGGGTGGCGCGGTGTTATCGCGCCGCGGGTATCCCTCCGACCTGACCGACGCCCAGTGGGACCTGGTCAAGGACCTGCTGCCAGAGCCCAGCGAGGACGGCCGGAGAAACACCCGCGGCGTGAGATCGTCAACGCGATCCTCTATCTGGTCCGCTCGGGCTGTCCGTGGCGGTACCTGCCGGCGGATCTGCCGCCTTGGCAGGCGGTCTACTGGTACTTCACCCGCTGGGAAGACGCCGGCGTCACCGAGAAACTGCTGATCACCGCCTGCGTCCTGGCCGCCTCCTGACAGGACCGCGACGGCGGCAAGACCGCTCTGCTCAGCCTGTACTTGACCAGTCCCGTCCGGCACGTCTTCGCCGACTCCGGGTTCGCCGGACGGTTCGTCGACTGGGCCCGGGCCACGCTCAAGACCACCGTCGACATCGTGCGCAAACCCGCCGACCAGCGCGGCTTCGCCGTGCAACCCCGCCGATGGGTGGTGGAGGGAACCCTGGCCTGGCTCACCTCACACCGTCGCCTGGCCCGCGACTACGAACGCCACCCCGAAGTCTCCGAAGCCGTCATCCGCTGGGCCGCCATCAACGGCATGCTCCGCCGGATCACCCGCGGACACCCCGCTCGCCGCCAGCGCCGCCGCACCTTCACCTGGCCCTGATCAACATCTCAAACACTTACTTTAGTGAGGGTTTTTGAGGGGTGCCGTGCGTCGTGGGCGCGATCTTGTACCTCGACCGGTCCGGGTGTTCCGGGCGGCGACTGCCGGTGGACGTCCCGGCCTGCTGGTCAGCGTCGCCGTTCTGGCTACGCCGGGGCAGGACCGCGACGGCGCTGCTGAGCGTCCACCTGTGCCCGCCGATCCGGTACGTGTTTCCCCGACCAGGGCTTCGCCGGCCGGCTACTCGACCGAGCCGGCCGCAGCCTGAGCATGATGCCGGAGACGATGGGTGGCCGCCCACCGCCGGCCGGCCCGCGACCACGAACGCGACCCGGAGGTCTGCGAGGAGTTGATCCGCTGGCCCGCGATCAACCACATGTCGCGCCGCGTCACCCGCGGCAACCCGCCGAACGCTACAACCCTCTAAAACACCGATGACCAGGGCGTGGAACAGGCCATCCGGGATCGGTGTGCAAACGGTCGTCGCGGCGCCGGGGAACGCGTGGGCGGCGATGACCGGCGTCGTCCAACGGCGCCCGGCCTTCCCTCGGCGGTGCTGGTGCTGATCGAGGCCGACCCCGGTCCTGGCCGCGGGGAAGGATTGCTGGACGCTCCAACGGCGGCCGCACCAGGGCGTCTTCCCAGCTGGCCCGGCCGATCTGAGATGGTCCAGCAGTTCCTGCTCTGCGGCGGCGCCCGCAGCCCGGACCCGCCGCCGCGGTTCCGGCCGAGAGAACCGTGCCTCGATCGCAGGTCGGAAATGGTCTTCTGCCGGAGTATCAGGACGGTCCGCGAATGTCCTGGCCGTCGGGGACGGCGCGCAGCCGGCCGAGCGTTGGCCGATCCGGGCGGGGCGATGAAGTGCTTGACCCGCGACGTCTGCCGGTTGGCCCGGGTGCCACCGGCGCAACCCTCGATGCGGGGTCTTCCGAGGCTCGCGGCGTTCGAAGCGGCCCGCGCACGTCGGTCGGCGCGTGCGGTCCCGCCGGCTTCCTGTCGCGCCCGCCAGGCGATCACCGCCGTCCCGGCCCGCCGGCCGATCTCCGCATTCGGGCAGCCGGCAGCACCGGCCGGGCCCGCCGGCGCTGTCATGGGCGGAACAGCGGCGCGGCGGCGACACTGGACCTGAAGCCCGCTTGAGGTCGCACGATGAGCGGATGACAGCGACGGACGAGGCGCGGCAGGCACTCGCGCGGCAGCGGACCATGGAGATCACCACGACCGGGCGCCGGAGCGGGCGGCCCCGGCGCATCGAGACGTGGCGGTATCAGGCGGACGGTCGCTACTGGCTGACCGGCAGTCCCGGGGCGCGCGACTGGTATGCCAACGTGCTCGCGCACCCCGAGTTCACCCTGCACCTGAACGGCCTCGATGTTCAGGTGCGCGGGCGGCCGGTGACCGACCCCGGCGAGCGGGCCCGCGTGTTCGGCGAGATCGTGCCGGGCCAGGACCGGGCCGGGAGCCTCGAGAGCTGGCTCGCCGGGAGCCCCCTGGTGGAGATCCTGTTCGACTGACGCCGGTGCGTCAGGGCAGGGTGGTCCGGGCGAGCCGGGCCGGCACCGCGGTGAGGCCGGCCACCGCCACCACGACCGCCAGCACCACGGCGGCCAGCTGGCCGGGCGGTGGCTGCGGGACCCGGTCGCCGTCCCCGTCGGTGATCACCATGAGCGCGGCGAACAGGACGAAGCCGACCGGGATGCCCAGCACCGCGCCGGCCAGCGCCGGCAGCACCTGGGCGGCGGTCAGGGCGGTGGTCACGTCGCCGGGGGTGGCGCCGAGGGCGCGGGCCAGGGCCGCCGAGTGGCGGTTGTCGAGCACGGTCGCCCAGGTGATGACGATCGCGTTGACCGCGGCCAGGGCGAGCAGGATGACCGTCCACACCAGCAGGACGTGGCGCAGCACCCGCACCTGGGCCGCGTCGTACGGCCCGTTGCCGTTCAGGAACCGGTTGAGGATCAGCAGGACGTAGATGCCGCTGACCGTGACCGCGATACTCGCTGTCGCCAGCACCACCCGGCGGGGTCGGCGCCCGGCCAGCCGCAGGGCCAGCAGCAGCGGGACCGGCAGGCGGGCCGACGCCGCGATCAGCCAGCCGACGCGCCGGGGCGGCCGGGGCGCGTCGGCCAGTGACCGGACCGTGCTGACGCGGGCCGCCCGCAGGGCCGGCACCAGCGTCGCGACCACGGCGACGACCAGCGCGACCGCGAGGACCAGCCCGATCGTCGCCCAGGTCATGGCCGGGTGGGCCGCGCCGATCAACCCGGCCGTGTCGTCGACCAGCAGCGGGGCGGTGAGCGACCCGATGACCAGCCCGGCCGCCGCCGCGACGACCGCCACGACGAGGTATTCGGCCAGCAGGACCGCCGCCACCAGGCCGGGCGTGCCGCCGACCGCCTTGAGCAGGCCGACGCGCCGGGTCTGGTCGGCCATCCGCCCGCCGACCAGCACCGAGAGCCCGGCCACCGCGAGCAGGGCCAGCAGCCAGGCCCCGATCAGCAGCAGGATCTGGGAGTCCCGCGCCAGCCGGGTGGCATCCGCCTGGATCTCCGGCCACGGCTGCAGGAAGAGCGACGGACGGCCCTGGGCGACCCGCCCGGGTTTCGGCGTGGCGGCCGTGCCGTTGTGCACGGTGGCGAACGCCGTGGCGGCCGACGGGTCGGCCAGTTTCAGATCGATGAGGTAGACCGGGTCGGCGGCCAGCTCGACCGTGTCGGCCCGGGTGAGCCAGATCAGGCCGGGCGTCCGCAGCAGGCCCGGCGGCAGAACCGTGCCCGGCGCCACGCCGCTCGCGCATCCCGCCTTCACCCAGCAGGACGAGCCCGGGTAGGGCGCCATCGCCGCGCTGACGGCCAGCCCCACGACCCGCAGGGAGCGCCCGCCGACCGTGACCGGGTCGCCGACGTGCAGGCCGAAGTCGGCGGCGAAGGCGGCCTCGACCACCACGCCCCCGTCCCGGACCCAGCTCCCCCGGGTCACCGCCGGCTGGTCGACCGCCGTCGGGGCCGGATCGCGGCCGACGACCTGCACATCCGACTCGCGGCCGGCGGCCGCCAGCTTCGCCGGGGCGACCGGGAAGGGCCCGCTCGCGGCGACCACCCCGGCCGCCCGGGCGATCGGGTCGCCCGGCTCGTCGGCCACGGCGACGACATCCGGTCCGTGCGTCACCGCACGCGTGGTGCCGTACGGATCGCTGGCCGCCGCCCGCACGACCAGGCCGAGCGTCAGCGTGGTCGTCGCGGCCAGGATCGCCAGCAGCAGCAGGAGCGCCTCGGCCTTGCGCCGCCGTAGGTCGCGCCGGGCCAGCCGGACGACGAGCAGAAGCCGGCCCATCAGTCGTCCAGCCCGACGAGCGCGCCCAGGTCACCGGTCGTGCCCCCGGTCAGCCGGGTCTCGTCGACGAACGCGCCGTCCCGCATCGAGATCAGCCGGTCGGCGGTGGCCGCGATCCGGGCGTCGTGGGTGACGACCACCAGCGTCTGCCCGGCTTCGTGCAGGCTGTCGAACAGGCGCAGCACGTCGAGCGTCGCCGCGCTGTCGAGGTTGCCGGTCGGCTCGTCGGCCAGCACCACCGCCGGCTGGTTGGTCAGTGCCCGGGCCACGGCCACCCGCTGCCGCTGCCCGCCGGACAGGGCCGACGGCAGGAACGCGGCCCGTTCGGCCAGGCCGACCCGGTCGAGCAGTTCGAGGGCGCGGCGCCGGGCGGCCCGGGGCGAGCGCCCGGCCAGCAGGGCCGACAGCTCGACGTTCTCGACCGCGGTCAGCTCCTCCATCAGGTGGAACGACTGGAACACGAAGCCGATCTCGTCGCGCCGCAGCCGGGCCAGGGCCCGCTCCCCCAGGTCGTCGATGCGGCGGCCGCCGAGCCACACCGAACCGCCGCCGGGCCGGTCGAGCCCGCCGAGCAGGTGCAGCAGGGTCGACTTTCCGCAGCCGCTCGGGCCCATGATGGCCACGGTCTCCCCGGCGGCGACGTCGAGGTCGATGTCGTCGACGGCGCGGACCAGGCCCTCGCCCCGGCCGTATTCCTTACGCAACCCGCGGGTGCCGAGAACAGTCACGATCCGCTCCTTCGCTGGGTCCAGTTCCGTTCGCAGGCCTCGAGCCAGCGCACGTCGGCTTGTAGTCGCAACACGATTCCTTCGAGCAGCAGGGCCGCGTCGGACCGGAGATCCGAGGCCAGGGCGGCCCGCTGGGCGTCCCGCAGCCGGCGCAGCAGCTCCCGCCGCTGGGCGTCGACGATGGCGACCGGGTCGGCCAGCCCGGCCGTGGCGGCCGCGATCAGTTTGAGGTGGAACTCGGCGAGGTCGGGCCGCGGCCAGTTCACCTCGGCGATCCATTCGGCGACCCGCTGCTGCCCGGCCGCGGTCAGCGAGTAGACCTTCCGGTCGGCCGCGCCCTCGAAGGCCAGGAGACCGGCCTTCTCCAGGCGGGTCAGCGTCACATAGATCTGGCCCGCGTTCATGCCCTCGCCGAGCGGCCCGAGCGCGTCGCGCAGTCGCGCCCGCAGCTCGTAGCCGTGTGAGGGCTCCTTGGCCAGTAGCGCGAGAACTACTTCTTGTTGCATCGCACTCCCCCGTATAACCGTTAGCCCCCACAGCTAACCGTTATCTGTGCGACGAAGTCAACCCCCTGTAAGGCATCCTAGGAAGCAGCGGGCCGGGCTCACCGTCGACACGGCGCCGTTTGTTGCGCGAGTGTTGACCATGGACACACCTCCGCGTAACTTCACACGCCATGTCCTGGCGTCAGAGCGCGAACTCCCGGCTGCGTAAGTTGACCGGCTTCGAAATCCGCAGGTACCGGCCGCCGGTGCCCAGGCCGAAGGCCAAACCGCCGGCCAAACCGCAGCATCTGCCGCCGACGCTGCACGACTTCACCAAGCTGAGCGTGCTGCTGCACGTGACACCGGCCGAGTTCCTCGAGGCGTTGGGCTGGCCGGCCGACGAGGTGGCCCGGGTCGCCGCCGAGTTCGCGGAGGTCACGGAGAGCCTCGAGAAGCGGTACGCCGAGACCGAGACGCTCTTCCCGTCGCGCTGGGGCGTCGAGCAGGCCACCGGCCTCACCCTGTACGCCCTGGCCCGCCTACTGCGGCCGGCCGTCACCGTGGAGACCGGCGTGGCCGACGGCCGTTCGTCGTTCATCCTGCTCAGCGCCCTCGAACGCAACGGCCACGGCACGCTGCACAGCTTCGACGTCCCGCCCGACGCGGGCAGCCTGGCCCGCGGGCACGCGCGGTGGAACCTGACCACCAGCGACGCCAAGGACCCGCGGCGCACCTTCACCGAGGCGCTGGAGGGGCTCGACCGGATCGACCTGTTCCTGCACGACAGCGACCACTCGTACCAGAACCAGATGTTCGAGTACGAGTCGGCCTGGCCGAAGATCCCGGTCGGCGGCGTGCTCGCCAGCGACGACGTCGACCTGTTCAAGGCGTACGTCGACTTCGCCGAGCGGCTCGAGCTGAGCCCGCAGTTCCTGTTCGACCGCCGCAAGATCCTCGGCGCGATCCGCCGGGCCTGACCGCGCCGGGCGCCGCCGCCCGGCGGCGCCCGGCCGTCCGGCGAAGCGGGAAGTTATGTCCGCGGGCGATCAGCGCTTACCCTGATCACATGACCGCCACCTTGAGTGACGCCCCGGTCGTCCACCTGGCCCGGCCGCACCGGCCCGTGCTGGTGGCCGGGACCCTCGACGAGTTGGGCGGCCCCACCCGCGGCCGGGTCGAGCTGCCGCTGCGGCTGTGGTGGAACCCGACCCGCGCGTTCGACCTCGATCACCCGACGATGCTGGCCTGGATGTACGAGAACGTGCTGCGCGAGGCCATCCGGGTGGACGAGCTGCGCCGCTTCCTGAACGGTCCCACCCTCGTACGCCTGTGGCCGGACCTCAATCTTCCTCGCGCCGTCCGCCTGGCCTGGGAAGCACGGCATCCGCGTCTGAGACATGCCGCCGGCTGATCCGGAGGACTTCTACGCGCAGGTCGCCAAGATCGCCCTCACCGTCGCCACCAAGCACGGCTTCGTGCTCGGTGGCGGTTTCGCGTGGCTGGTCAGCGGCCTGGTCCAGCGCCCGACCGAGGACGTCGACCTGTTCACCGACACCGCCGGCGGCGTGGCCGCGGCGGCCGGCGAGGTCGCCCGGGCGCTGACCGGGGCCGGCTACCGGGTGGTCCGCGAGGAGGGCGACGAACTGTTCGCGGGCATGGACGAGGACCTGCGGGAGTTCCTGGTCGCCGCGCCCGGCCGCGCGCTGCGCCTGACCCTGTGCCGCCTCGACCGCCGCCGCTCCCCGGTGGTGATGGAGCTCGGCCCGGTCATGCACCTCGACGACCTGGTCGCCACCAAGGTCGCCGCCCTGGTCAACCGGCGCGAGGTGCGCGACTACATCGACGTGGCGGCGGCGCTCGGGCGCTATTCGCTGGAGGCGGTGCTGGAGCTCGCCCACGCCGCCGATCCGGCGCTCGATCCGGCGGACATCGCGGACGCGGGCCGCTACCTGGACCGGCTGGACAACGCGCGTTTCGGCCTTTACGGCCTGAAAAAGAACGACATAGAGCTCCTGCGCCACCGCCTGCGGGACTGGCCGCGCGCGTAAATCCATATGATTGACACATCATGACGCTGACCGATCGCCTGCCCAGTACCAAAGACCCCGACGCTGTCTTCGACGCCTTCCAGAAGTGGACCAGCGAGCAGGGCCTCTCGCTCTACACCCACCAGGAAGAAGCCCTGATCGAGATCGTCTCCGGGGCGAACGTCATCCTCAGCACCCCCACCGGGTCGGGCAAGAGCCTGGTCGCCACCGGCGCGCACTTCGCCGCCCTGGCCGACGGGCGCACCACGTTCTACACCGCGCCGATCAAGGCGCTGGTCAGCGAGAAGTTCTTCGCCCTGTGCGCGACCTTCGGGCCCCACAACGTCGGCATGCTCACCGGCGACGCCAGCGTCAACGCGGACGCCCCGATCATCTGCTGCACCGCCGAGATCCTCGCCAACCTGGCCCTGCGCGAGGGCAAGGACGCCGACGTCGGCCAGGTCGTGATGGACGAGTTCCACTTCTACGCCGAGCCCGACCGCGGCTGGGCCTGGCAGGTGCCGATCGTCGAGCTGCCGCAGGCCCAGTTCGTGCTCATGTCGGCGACGCTCGGCGACACCACGCGCTTCGTCGACGACCTCAGCCGGCGGACCGGCCGGCCGACCGCCGTGGTGAGCAGCGTCGAGCGGCCGGTGCCGCTCCTCTTCTCGTACGCGATGACGCCGCTGCACGAGACCATCGAGGAACTGCTGTCGACCAGGCAGGCCCCGGTCTACATCGTGCATTTCACCCAGGCCGCCGCCCTCGAGCGCGCGCAGTCGCTGATGAGCATCAACATGTCGACCCGGGCCGAGAAGGACGCGATCGCGGTCGCCATCGGCAGTTTCCGGTTCACCGCCGGCTTCGGCCGCACGCTGTCCCGCCTCGTGCGCCACGGCATCGGCGTGCACCACGCGGGCATGCTGCCGAAATACCGCCGGCTGGTCGAGACGCTGGCCCAGGCCGGGCTCCTGAAGGTGATCTGCGGGACGGACACGCTCGGCGTCGGCATCAACGTGCCGATCCGTACGGTGCTGTTCACCGGGCTCTCGAAGTACGACGGGGTGAAGACCCGGCTGCTCAAGGCCCGCGAGTTCCACCAGATCGCGGGCCGGGCCGGCCGGGCCGGGTTCGACACCATCGGCACGGTCATCGTGCAGGCCCCCGAGCACGTGATCGACAACGAGCGGGCGCTGGCCAAGGCCGGTGACGACCCGAAGAAGCGGCGCAAGGTCGTCCGCAAGAAGCCGCCGGAGGGCACGATCGGCTGGGGCCAGCCGACGTTCGACCGGCTGGTCTCGGCCGACCCCGAGCCGCTGACCTCGTCGTTCCAGGTCACGCACGCGATGCTGCTCAACGTGATCTCGCGCGGCGGCGACCCGTTCGAGGCGATGAAACACCTGCTCACCGACAACCACGAGGAGCCGGCCGCGCAGCGCCGCCACATCCGCCGCGCGGTGGCGATCGCCCGCGCCCTGGTCGCCGGCGGGGTCATCGAGCGCACCGGCGAGGGC
Organism: Actinoplanes sp. NPDC051411; assembly: GCF_040682075.1. Lineage (NCBI taxonomy): Bacteria > Bacillati > Actinomycetota > Actinomycetes > Micromonosporales > Micromonosporaceae > Actinoplanes > Actinoplanes sp. NPDC051411. The sequence goes on from NZ_JBFBAD010000197.1 coordinate 9,551, forward strand.
ACCTACCGGCTGGTCGAGGACCTGCAGCTCGACTTCGCGCTCAACCAGGCGCTGTCGCCGTTCGCGCTGGCCTGCCTGGAGCTGCTCGACCGGGAGGCCCCCGACTACCCGCTCGACGTCGTCTCGGTGATCGAGGCGACCCTCGAGGACCCGCGCCAGGTGCTGTCGGCGCAGCGGCAGAAGGCCCGCGGCGAGGCGGTCGCCGCGATGAAGTCCGAGGGCATCGAGTACGACCAGCGCATGGAGCTGCTGGAGAACGTCACCCACCCGCGGCCGCTGGCCGAGACGCTCGACGGGGCGTACGAGACCTACCGGCAGGGCCACCCGTGGGTCGCCGACTACGAGCTCAAGCCGAAGAGCGTGGTCCGCGACATGTACGAGCGGGCGATGACCTTCACCGAATACGTGTCGTTCTACGGCCTGTCCCGCTCTGAGGGGCTGGTGCTGCGCTACCTGGCCGACGCCTACCGGGCGCTGCGCCAGACCGTGCCCGAGGACGCGCGCACCGAGGAGCTGACCGACCTCATCGAGTGGCTGGGCGAGCTCGTCCGCCAGGTCGACTCCAGCCTGCTCGACGAGTGGGAGCGGCTGCGCAACCCGGGGGCGGTCCCCGAGGAGGTCCGCCTCGACGACAAGCCGCCGGCGGTCACCCGCAACACCCGCGCCTTCCGGGTGCTCGTGCGCAACGCGATGTTCCGGCGGGTCGAGCTGGCCGCGCTCCGCCGCTACCACGACCTGGGCGAGCTGGACGCCGAGGCGGGCTGGGACGCCGGTGCCTGGCAGGACGCGCTCGAGGACTACTACGACGAGTACGACGAGATCGGCACCGGGCCGTCCGCCCGCGGCCCGGCCCTGCTGCACATCGACGCGGGCGCCTCCGCCTGGACCGTGCGGCAGGTCTTCGAGGACCCGGCCGGCGACCACGACTGGGGCATCGACGCGGTCGTCGACCTCGCCGCCTCGGACGAGGCCGGAGCGGCCGCGGTCACCGTGACCGCGGTCGGGCCGCACGAGGGATGAGATCGCGCCGGCGGCAGCTCGGCGGCCTCGTCGCCGCCGTCGCCGGCCTGCCGCTGCTCACGCTGGCCCTGCGCGCCGGCGACGGGCTGCCGCTGACCGACGACATCCTGCTGTTCCTGGCCGCCGTCGTCGGGGTCGCCCTGCTCGGCGGGCTGTGGCCGGCCCTGCTCGCCGCGGTCGGCGGGTTCCTGCTGCTCAACTACTTCTTCACGCCGCCCCTGCACACGCTGACGATCGCGACCGAGGGCAACCTGGTCGCGCTGGCCGTGTTCGTGGTGGTGGCGCTCGCCGTCTCGTGGGTCGTCGACCTGGCCGGGCGCCGTACGCTCCAGGCCGCCCGGGCCGGCGCCGACGCACGGACCCTGGCCACCGTGGCCGGCAGCGTCCTGCGGGGCGCCGACCCGCTCGACGCCCTGCTGCGCCAGCTCCGCGACACGTTCGCGCTGGAGTCGGTCACGCTGCTGGAACGCGCGGGTCCCGGATGGCGCACCGCCGCGGCGACCGGCTCGCCGGTGGCCTCCCGCCCCGGCGAGGGCGAGACCGTGCCGGCCGACGACGACCTCGTCCTCGTGCTGCGCGGGCCGGAGATCACCCCGGACGCGCGGCGCGTCGTGCGGGCCTTCGCCGCCCAGACCGCGGTGGCGCTCCGGCAGCAGCGCCTCGCCGCCGCGGCCGAGGGCGACCGGGTCCGCACCGCCCTGCTGGCCGCGGTCAGCCACGACCTGCGGACGCCCCTGGCCAGCGCGAAAGCGGCGGTCGCCGGGCTGCGCAGCCCGGAGGTCGCCTTCGGCGAACAGGACCGGGCCGAGCTGCTGGCCACCGCCGAGGAGTCGCTCGACCGGCTGACCGCACTGGTCGCCAACCTGCTCGACATGGGCCGGCTGCAGGCGGGCGCGCTCGGCATGACACCGGTGAGCGTGGGCGTGGAGGACGTCGTACCGCGCGCGCTGGACGAGCTCGGGCCGGCGGGCCGGCGGGTCCGGGTCCGCATCCCCGACGACCTGGCCGCCGTCCACGCCGACCCCGGGTTGCTCGACCGGGTGCTGGTCAACGTCGTCGGCAACGCCCTGCGCTACTCGCCGCCCGAGCGGCCACCGGTGGTCACCGCCGCCTCCCATGACCGGCAGATCCGGCTGAGCGTGATCGACCACGGCCCGGGCATCCCGGCCGCTGACCGCGACCGCGTCTTCCAGCCGTTCCAGCGGCTCGGCGACCGCGACAACCACACCGGGGTCGGCCTCGGCCTCGCCCTGTCCCGCGGCCTGACCGAGGCGATGGGCGGTACGCTCACCCCCGAGGACACCCCGGGCGGCGGCCTGACCATGGTGATCGCCCTACCGAAGGCCCCCTGATGACGCGCACCCACCACGCCCGGCCGCCGCGCCGGAGGCCGGCCGCGATGACGCGAACCGCGACGCCCGCCCGCCCGGCCGGAAGCCGGCCGCGATGACCCGCATCCTCGTGGTCGACGACGATCCGCAGATTCTCCGGGCGCTGCGCATCAACCTGCGCGCCCGCGAGTACGAGGTGGACGTCGCCGACGACGGCCGGTCCGCCCTGAGGACGGCCGCCGCGCACCCGCCCGACCTGGTGGTGCTCGACCTCGGCCTGCCCGACATGGACGGCGCCGACGTGATCCGCGGGCTGCGCGGCTGGAGCAGCGTGCCGATCATCGTGCTCTCCGGCCGGGCCGAGGGCACCGACAAGGTGGGCGCGCTCGACGCGGGCGCCGACGACTACGTCACCAAGCCGTTCGGCGTCGACGAGCTGCTCGCCCGCGTCCGCGCGGTCACCCGGCGGGCCCACCCGCAGGACGCCGAGTCGTCGACGGCGCGGATCGGCCGCTACACGATCGACCTGAGCGACCACACCGTCACACCGGCCGCGTTCCGCCTCACGCCGACCGAGTGGCAGCTGCTCGAACAGCTGGTGCGCAACCCCGGCAAGCTGATCACGCAACGGCATCTGCTGCACGAGATCTGGGGCCCGCGGTACAGCACCGAGACCAACTATCTGCGGCAGTACATGGCGCGGCTGCGCCGCAAGCTCGAGGACGACCCGACCCGGCCCCGGCACCTGCTCACCGAGCCGGGGATGGGCTATCGCTTTCAGCCTTGAGATCCTCGGCCCTGTGGGCGCGCCGCCGGCGCACGTGGTGCCAGATGTACGCGGCGACGAGCACCGCGGCGACGGCGAGCGCCACGTTCGAGTAGCGGTGGATCACGCCCTCGATCGCGTCGAGGTGGTTACCGGCGAAGTAGCCGGCCGACGACCACAGGCCGACCCAGAGCGCGGCGCCGATCGCGTTGTAGACCAGGAACTTGGCGAACGGCATCTGGGTCACGCCCGCGACCACGCCGTTGAGCTGGCGCAGGCCCTCGACGAACCGGGCGACCACGACCATGATCGGGCCGCGCTTGGCCATGAACTTCTCGACCCGGGTCAGCCGCCGCTCGTTCAGCCCGACGTACCGGCCGAACCGCACGAGCAGCCGCCGCCCGCCGGTGCGGCCGATGGCGTACCCGATGCTGTCGCCGCCGACGGCGGCCAGGAAGGCAGCCACCGCGACCACGAAGATGTTGAGCCGCCCGCTGCCGGCCAGCACCGACCCGGCGATGATCGACGTCTCGCCGGGCGCCGGAACGCCGAAGCTCTCGATGAAGACGATCCCGGTCACGCCGAGATAGCCGAAGCGGCTCACGACGCCGAGCAGCGGAAGCGCGACCACGTCCACTTCGTCCACCTCCCCCGTTGTCCCCACCCAATCTAGGGCCAATCGGCTGTGACCACGATGAGAGGCGTCACGGCCGAGCGGCCGGCCTCAACTTGGGGTGCCGACCGGCCGATCGGCAGTGAACATCCGGCGGGCGGCCAACCGTGCCTGCCCGAAGGGACGATCCTCGGGTCACCCCGGTTACGGAGAGGATGGAGACTCTCACGCAGCGATCGGGGGATGCGGGTGCGTGCAGAAGGCAGTCTCGTCGGTCTCCTGGGCGACCGTCCGGCCACCGGGCGCGCGGCCCACCCTTACGCGCGCCTCGCGGTCGAGGTCGTCGCCCGGGGCCGACGCGGCTCGGGCTACCTGGTCGGCGAGGACACCGTGCTCACCGCGGCCCAGCCGGTCCGCCGCGCCTCGCGCATCGTCGTCCACCTCGACACCGGGCAGCCCGGTGCGCGCGAGGTCCTGGCCGCGGTCGTCTGGCTCGACGTCGACGCCGACCTGGCCGTCCTGCGCCTGACCCCGGGAGCCGCCGCACCGGTTCCGCCGGCACCGACCCGGTACGCCCGGATGACCAGCCGGCCGGCGTCGCTCGACGTGTCGACCTCGCTCGGGGCCGAGACCGAGACGGTCGTCGGAGCCTCCAGCGACACGTACGACATCGCGGCCGAGGCCCGGCCGGGGGCGGTGGCGTTCGCGGGCGGCCTGGCGGTCGGCGTGGTGACGGCCCGCGACCGCTACACGGTGGCCCGCCTCGACCACCACCTGGGGCACGCCCGCTCGGGGCGCCGGCTCGCCGCGCTCCTCGAGGCGGGACCCCTGGTCGACGTGGCCTGAGCGGTCTCACGCGTTGGCGTAGCCGGGGATCCGGTCCCGGATCCGCTGCATCTCGTCCTCGTCGGAGACACCCTGGAAGTCGTGGCGCGGCGTGTACGGCCGTTCGAGGGCGGCGCGTTCCTCGCCGGTGAGCTCGATCTCCAGTGACGCGACGGCGTCGTCGATCTGGGCGGTCGTGTTCGCGCCGACCAGGGGGGCGGTGACGACCGGCTGGGCACGCAGCCAGGCCAGGGCGACCTGGGCCCGGGTGACGCCCCGCTCGCCCGCGACCGTGCCGACCGCGTCGACGATCGCCCGGTTCGCGGCCTGTTCGGCGGGCGAATAGAGCAGGTCGGCGTAGGCGCCGTCGGTCGCCGCGCGGGCCGTCGCCCTCGCGTCGTCCCAGGCCCGGGCGAGCCGCCCACGGGCCAGCGGGCTCCAGACGATCGTGCCGACGCCCTCGTCGAGACAGAGCGGGATCATCTCCCGCTCCTCCTCCCGGGCGAGCAGGTTGTAGTGGTCCTGCATGGTGGCGAACCGCGCCCAGCCGTGCTGTTTCTGCAGGTGCAGGGCCTTCGCGAACTCCCAGGCGTGCATCGAGGAGGCGCCGAGGTAGCGGACCTTGCCCGCCTTGACCAGGTCGTGCAGGGCCTCGAGGGTCTCCTCCCACGGGGTCGAGTGATCGTTGCGGTGGATCTGGTAGAGGTCGATGTAGTCGGTGCCGAGCCGCCGGAGGCTGTGCTCGACCTCGGTCATGACCGCCTTGCGGGACAACCCCTTGCCGTTCGGGCCCGGCCGCATCGGATGGCGCAGCTTGGTGGGGGGGCCGGCGGGGGGGGGGGTGGGGGCTTGGGTTTTGGGGGGGGCCCCGGTGTGGTCGCTGGTGGCGGA
>NZ_JBFBAD010000198.1:0-14362 GCF_040682075.1 Actinoplanes sp. NPDC051411
TCAGCACGCCGCTGGGGCTCGCACAGACGGACATGTGCCGAAGGAACCGCCTGGCGGAGTTCATGATGAGCCGGCCGATCACGGGCTGGACCGTTCCCGCGGCGGGCTGACCACCAAGACGCGTCTGGGTTGTGAGTAAGGCCAGCAAGTGTTGTCCCTGATCGTCACGGCCGGCCATCGCGGGGACAGCCCGCACTTCATCCCCGTCTGCGCCGGATCCGGGTGGGGCCGGCTCGGTGTGCACCGGGCCCGGTCACGCCCGGTGCTGGTGCCGCGCCGACAAGGCCTACACCAGCCGCGGCAACCGGCACTACCTGCGCTCGCGTGGGACAAGGCCTGCATTCCCAGCAAGAGTGACCAGGACGCCCACCACAAGGCCAAAGGTTCTCGCGGCGGCCGTCCCCCGAAGTTCGACCCCGCAGCTCTACCGGCCCCGGCACGCCGTCGAGAACGGCACCGCCCGGTTCAAACGCCACCGCGGCGTCGCTACCGGTATGACAAGTCAGCCGTCCGCTTCCAGGCCGTCCTGACTATCACCATCATCAGCGAATGGCTCCGAACCCGTTATCAAACACGCCTCAGTCGACGAAGTCCTGGGTCATCGGAGCCAGATCGAAGCGGCGATGAGCATCAAATCGCGGGACCGTCCCAGGCTGAGCGTTCAGCAACGGCAACAGCTGCGGGTGGTCGCCGCCCGCCCGCAGTGTGCGGAACCGACATGCATCCAAGCTCACGCCACCAGCCTGACCTGCGGCCCGGTTCCGGCAACAGCTGCTCGGTCGCCGTCCATGTTGGTTCTGCGCGCCCAACATCCGGCGGTGGTGATTGGCGGTTTTCTTCAACGACACCGGCCCGCTGCGGGACCGCGTGGGCCGATCCGCACCGGGCCGAGTCGTTTGCCGCGGTACGGGTGCGGAACGCGACGTTCGACCGGTGCTGGTGTGCGGTTCGGGCTGTGATGCGGGCGGCAAGAGGACCTGCTGGGTGCAGGCTCCACCTCACCCGGAGGTCGATCCGATTCGGAACTCCGTCAAGTTACCCACGTCCGCCGACAGACCACCTGGCCCCCGGCAGCGGTCTCAGACCGGCGGCCAGGGGATGGCGGGCCAGTCCTGCGGCGGCTTGGGGAAGCGCTTGGAGCGCAGCAGCCGGCGCACCCGCAGGCGCACGTGCTGCACCTCGGTGACGGTCAGGTGTTCCTCGAGCGCCTCGCCCAGCTCCCCGTCGAGCCGCTCGGTGAGCTGCTGCAGCACGTCGGTCGCCTCGGGGATCAGGGACTTGCCGGTCCAGCCCCAGAGCACCGTGCGCAGCTTGTTTTCCACGTGGAAGCTGACGCCGTGGTCGACCGCGTGGATCGAGCCGGTGGCCGGGTAGAGCACGTGGCCGCCCTTGCGGTCGGCGTTGTTGATGACCGAGTCGAAGACGGCCAGCCGGGCCAGCCGGGGGTCGTCCTTGTGGGCCAGGGCGTAGGCGTCGCCGTCCTCGTCGCGCGCGTTGGCCACCGCCAGCCAGCCCGACGGGATGTCGTAGGCCGGGACGAATCCGATCAACGCTTCGGCCGTGTCGGGCTCGTCGATCCACAGTTGCAGGGCGCCGGGGCCGAGCGGGCCGTCGCGCAGGATCGTCGGCGGCACCAGATCCCACCCCGTGGCCTGCGAGACCAGGAACGCGGACACCTCGCGGCCGGCCAGCGTGCCGTCGGGGAAGTCCCACAGCGGCCGCTCGCCCTGGACGGGCTTGTAGACGCAGCGGCGGGTCAGCCCGTCGAGTGTGATCTCGGCCCGGAGTGTGGTGTTGGAGGCGTCGACCAGCCGGCCCTCGATCTCGATCGTGCCTCGGCCGAGCAGCTCCAGGGCGTCCTTCTCGGCGAGCACAGTCACCGGTGGTAGCCGTTGTGCCGGGGGCAGAGGTGGCCGGCCGGGTCGAGCGGCTGGCCGCAGAGCGGGCAGGGCGGGCGCCCGGCGGCGACGACCCGGCGGGCCCGGTCGATGAAGGCCCGGGTGGCCTCGGGGCTCAGCCGCACGCGCAGCCGGTCGAGGTCGTCGTCGGGCTCGTCGTCATCGTCATCGTCGTCATCGTCGGTGTCGTCATCGTCGGCGTCGGCGTCGGCGTCGGAGTCGTCCTCGCCGAGCGCGATCTCGACCTCGGCGTCGCCGGCCTCGATCGCCTCGATGACCACGGTCGCGGTGTCGACGTCGAAGGCGAGCCCCAGCGTGCCGACCCGGAACTCCTCGTCGACCGGGGTGTCGAGCGGATCGTTGTCGTGGACCGCGACGATCGGCGCGTCGGGCAGGTTGACGCCGAACCGCTTGTTGGCCTCGACGAGCAGCTCTTCCAGCTTCTCGGCCAGCAGCGACACCTGGACCTTCTCCAGGGCCACGCTGACCACCCGGCCGCCACCGCGGGCCTGGAGGAAGAAGGTCCGGTCGCCGGGCTCTCCCACCGTCCCGGCGACGAACCGCTCCGGCGGCTCGAAGGCATGCACCTGGTGGGTCATGGGAGCAACCCTATCCATCCCCGCGCGGGAACGCTCACCGCAGGCGGCCGGGTTCGCCGAGGGCGCAACCGGGTCGCGCCTGCGGTAGCAGCGGGATCACTTTCGGTGTTCAGGCGCCGGCTCCGCCGCCGACCGCCGCGTCGGAGGAGACCTCGCCGTCCGGCTTCGGCTTTTCCGGTACGAGGCCGGACAGGTCACCGGTGTCGTTGACCCGCACCACGAACGGCCTCGTCGGGGTGTACGTGATGACGCTGACCGAGGCCGGGTCGGCGACGATGCGCTGGAACTCGTCGAGGTGCAGGCCGAGCGCGTCGGCCAGGATGGCCTTGATCACATCGCCGTGGCTGCACGCCAGCCAGAGGGTCTCCGGGCCGTGCTCGGCGTTCATCTTGGCGTCCCAGCGCCGGATCGTCGCCACCGCGCGGGCCGACATCTCGGCCATCGCCTCGCCGTTGGGGAAGATGGCGGCGCTCGGGTGCTGCTGCACCACCTTCCAGAGCGGATCCTTGGACAGCTCCTTCAGTGGCCGGCCCTCCCAGTCGCCGTAGCCGCACTCGATCAGGCCGTCGTCGACGATCGGTTCGATGCCGGGCCGGACCAGGTCGACCGTCTGCCGGCAGCGGATCAGCGGGCTGGTGACCACCCCGGCGAGCGGTAGGGCGCGCAGCCGTTCGCCGGCCCGGGTCGCCTGCGCCCGGCCGGTCTCGTCGAGCTCGGTCGGGCGCCGGCCGGCCAGTTCGCCGGAGGCGTTGGACGTCGTACGCCCGTGCCGCAGTAGTAGGACCGTCGCCACCGCTACGCCACGCCCGCTTCCTCGTACGCCTCGGCCACGAGCCGGAGCGTGTCGATGCCGCTCTTCAGGTCGCCCACGTAGGGGCTGACCGAGAGCGTGCCGACACCGGCCGCGGCGTACTGCCGGAGGCGCTCCCTGATCTGGATCTTGTTGCCGATCAGCGAGGTGCGCTCGATGAACTCCTGCGGTACGGCCTCGGCCGCCTCCGCCTTCTTGCCGGCCAGGTAGAGATCCTGGATTTCGGCCGCCTCGTCGGCGTAGCCCATCCGCACGGCGATCTGGTTGTAGAAGTTCTGCTCGCGGCTGCCCATGCCGCCGACGTAGAGCGCCGCGTACGGCCGGATCACGTCGGCGCACCAGGCCAGGTTGTCGCCGATCGAGACCGGAGCCGTGACCGCCACGTCGAAACCGGTCAGGCCGAGGCCGCGCTTGGCCCGCCCGCGCTCGATGTGCTGCAGGGCCTCGCCGGCCGCGTCGGGCGCGAAGAAGACCGCCAGCCAGCCGTCGGCGACCTCTCCGGCCAGCTCGAGGTTTTTCGGGCCGACCGCGGCCAGATAGATCGGGATGGCTTCGCGCGGCGGGTGGAAGCCGAGCTTGAGCGCCTTGCCCGCGCCGTCGGGCAGCGGCAGCTGGTAGTGCTCGCCCTGATAGGAGACGGGCTGCCGGGCGATCGCCATCTTGACGATCTCGACGTATTCCCGGGTGCGGGCCAGCGGCTTGGCGAACCGCACGCCGTGCCAGCCCTCGGACACCTGGGGCCCGGAGACGCCGAGGCCGAGCCGGAACCGGCCGCCGGACAGCGCGTCGATGGTGGCGGCGGTCATCGCGGTCATCGCCGGTGTGCGCGCCGGGATCTGCAGCACCGCGGCGCCGAGGTCGATCTGCTGGGTCTGGCCGGCCAGCCACGCCAGCATGCTGACGGTGTCGGACCCGTACGCCTCGGCGGCCCAGACCACCGCGTAGCCGAGCCGGTCCGCCTCCTGCGCCATCGCCAGATGATCGGCCGGCGTGCTCCAGGCCGTCTGATAACCGAGGTTGAGTCCGAGCCGCACGTTAGTCCTCCCACGAAAAACGGATCTCCCGGAAGCCTACTGACTTTCCCGGCGCGATCTCGGTCCGGTAACCGACGGGTTTGACCAGCGGCTGAGCATTTCGCCGGGAGCGAGGTCTGAATAAGGTTCATCTCATGCAGCAGCGACCGCTCGGCCGAAGCGGGCTGGCGGTCTCCCGGCTCGCCCTCGGCACCATGACCTGGGGCCGGGACACCGACCCCGACGACGCGGCCGCCCAGCTCAAGCTCTTCCTCGACGCCGGCGGCACGCTGCTCGACACCGCCGACGTCTACGGCGACGGCGACGCCGAGTCGGTGATCGGCTCGCTGCTCGACCACCTCCTGCCCCGCGACGAGGTGGTGATCGCGACCAAGGCCGGGCTCACCCCGCGCGGCTGGCGGCGGCGCGACGGCTCGCGCGGCAACCTGCTGCGGTCGCTCGACAGCTCGCTGCGCCGGCTCGGCACCGACTACGTCGACCTGTGGCAGGTGCACGGTTATGACCCGCACACCCCGCTGGAAGAGACGCTGGGCGCCCTCGACCACGCGGTGAGCAGCGGCCGGGTCCGTTATGTCGGGGTGTCCAACTTCGCGGCCTGGCAGGCCGCGCGGGCGGCGACGTGGCAGGCGGCGTACCCCGGGCGGGCGCCGGTCGTGGTCGCCCAGATGGAATATTCGCTGCTCGAGCGAGGAATCGAGCGGGAGCTGCTGCCGGCGGCAGCGGCTCTCGGGTTCGGGGTGCTGGCCTGGTCGCCGCTCGGCCGGGGCGTGCTGACCGGCAAATACCGCAACGGCCGGCCGCTCGACTCGCGGGCCGCCTCGGAGCATCTGGCGCCGTTCGTGCAGACCTATCTGGAGCCCCGCAGCTCGAGCATCGTCGAGGCGGTGGTGACCGCGGCGGCCGGCCTCGGCGTCTCGCCGCTCGAGGTGGCCCTGGCCTGGATCCGCGACCGGCCCGGGGTGGCCGCCCCGATCCTGGGCGCCCGCACGGCGGGCCAGTTGCAGGGGGCACTGGCGAGCGAGGACCTGACGCTGCCGGCCGAGATCGCGAACGCCCTCGACGACGTGTCGGCGATCGACGTCGGCTACCCGGAGCGCGAAGGCGTGGGCTACCCCGACGCCGACGGTTGAGCCCCGCCCACCGGCGTGGCGGGAGAGCCGCGCGCCGGCCTGGCCGACGTCGGCCTAGCCCTCGTCCGCGTCCGCCCGGCGACCGGCCACGTTCCCGCCGTCGCGGTCGGCGGCCTGGTCGAGCACTGAGGAAACCGCCGCGACCAGGCTGGGAGCCACCGCCGATTCGAAGTGCGAGCGGTCGTGCAGTGCGTCCGCGCCCGCGTGGTAGACGACGCAGCGCACGCCGCATTCCGCCGCCGCGGCGACGTCGTCCACGCTGTCGCCGATCAGCACGGCCCGGGCCGGGTCGATGCCCTGCACGCGCAGGTGACGGGCCAGGAACGGGGCCTTGCGGGAGACGTCACGGCCGGCCGAGCCGTCGACCCGGGTGAAGAACCGGTCGAGGCCGAAGCCGGAGACCAGGGGCATCAGCAGGTCGTGGGGATACATCGACAGCAGCGACTGACTTCGGCCGGCCGCGGCCCACAGACCCAGTGCGGCGAGGGCATCGGCGGTCAGGCGCACGGTGGTGCGCCTTTTCTCGTACGCGGTCTGGAAGCCCGCCGCCACCCGGCTCTGTTCGGCGTCGGTCAGTTCCCGGCCGGCCAGCCGCGAATAGAACAGTGGGATGGGCTGCACGTGGTGCCGCTGATAGGACTCCCGGGTGACCGCCGGCAGCCCGCACTCCCGGAATGCTTCGATCGTCGCCTCGATCAGTGCCGGCCCGTCGCCGAGCAGCGTCCCGTTCCAGTCCCACACGATGTGCTCGACCGTCATTTCCGGGCCGCCGCGCTCATCAGCAGGATCGCGAGCAGGCCGGCGACCGGCGCGAAGCCGAACCCGAGCCGCAGCCCGCTGTCGACCAGTGGGCCGGTCAGCGCCGACCCGGCCGCGCTTCCGATCGCGAACGCGGTGGCGATCCACGCGAAGGCTTCGACGACCGTCCCGGCGGGGGCCAGCGCGTCGGCGCTCAGGAACGCCACGGTCAGCAGCGGCGGCAGCGCCAGTCCGCACAGGGCGGTCAGCGGCGCCATCGCCACCGCGCCCGGCATCAGCAGCAGCGGCAGGTAGCCGGCCGCGAAAGCAATCGTGATCAGCGGCAGCCGGCGTCGCCCGCCCCGGCGCGCGCGTGTGTACAAGAGGCCTCCGATCAGCGCCCCGACCGCCTGGCAGGCGAGCAGCCATCCGGAGAGGGAGCGGTCCGACAGCGCCTCGGCGTAGCCGGTGAGCGCGACCGGCAGGCTGCCGACCGCCGCCCCGACGCACGCGATGCCGCCGCTGAGCAGCACGAACTGGGGCACCCGCAGCGGCCCCGACCAGTGCCGGGCCGCGGTTTCGCCACGCCATCGGCGCGCGACGGGCGTGCGGGCGTAGACCGCCGACCCGGCCAGTTGGAGCACCGCCGCCGCGATCAGGCCGGCGGCCGGTCCGGCCAGGGCGACCGCGGCCAGGGTGACCAGCGGCCCGACTACGAAGATCACTTCCTGGAAGGCGATGTCGAGGGCGTAGGCCGCGGCCACCGCCGCCGGCGGGACCATGGCCGGCCAGAGGACGCGCAGGCACGCTTCCAGGGGCGGGGTGCCCAGGCCGGCGACGACGGCGCCGGCCAGGAGTACGCCGGTGCCCCCGGTCCCGGCGGCCACCAGCAGAAACCCGGCCGCTGACAGCAGGGAGGCGAACAGGACGACCGGCGGCTGACTACGCCGGTCGACGGCCCGGGCGAGCAGCGGGGTGCCGGCCGCCATCCCGGCCGTGTAGCCGGCGACGAGCAGGCCGGCCGTGGCGAGGCTGAGGGTCTGGCGGCCGAACAGCAGCAGGGCCAGCGGTGCCGAGGCCTGCGGGATGCGTCCGACCTGAGCGGCCAGCAGGACCGTACGCACGTGCGGCGCGCGCAGCACCGCCCGCGCGCCGGCCGGCGCAGCGGAAATGGACATGGGAAAGCTCCCGAGCGGTGAGAAGGGACCGGAGAGGGAAAGACCGGCCCTGCTCAGGGAGCGAAATCGGCCCGCTCGTGGTCGTTGCCGTAGAGCGGGAGCGCAGGAGTGATCCACGCGGCGAAGACTGCGGGCGGGATCACGCGGTCAGCCTAACCGAACCGGCTCACCGGCGGGGGACGCCGGACGGCCCGCGAACTTCGGCTCCGAGAGCAAGCACACGTTGACGCAGGCCCCGATCGGCGGTGACGACGATCGTGCGCCGGTCGGCGGCCACCCCGCGTACGAGATCGAAGATGGCGTCGTCGCCGGAGCCGGCGGCGCGCTCGATGCGCACCCCGTTGTCAGCTTGCGGAACGTCTTTGGCCTTGCCCTCCAGAACCAGGGTGACCTCGACCGGTCCGGGCAGGTCAGGCAGGCCTTGGGTGAGCACCGCGGCCAGTGCGTCGCGGAGCCGGGCGGCCGCCGCGGGCCGGTCGCGCCACCAGCCGTCGGGCACGGAACCCACGACGTTGGCCCCGTCGACAATCACCAGAGGTACGGTCATGGAGTTGAGCCTACCCGTGTCAAGTTTCGGTGAAATCGGGGAATCAATCGATCCCCGGTAGTGCTGTTAGGGGAGCACGAAACACGTACCAGGGAGAGACGACTTATGAGTATCGGACCGATCGGGCCGGGTGGCCCCGGCCAGTGGGACGACTTCTTCGCGCGCTTCTTCGGTGCGGCCGAGCCGCGTCGTTCGGCGCGCATCGATATCACGAAGTACATGAGCGGCGACGCCCGCGAGGTGCTTTCCGCGGCCGCCCGTCGCGCCGCCGAGCTGGCCGACCCGGACCGTGCGGTGGCCGACCTCGACACCGACCACCTGCTGTGGGGTGCTCTCCAGCAGGAACAGCTGAAGCAGACCGTGCGCCGGGCCGGCGCCGACCCCGACCAGCTGCTGGCCGCTCTCGGCCGCCCGGCCGGGGTACGCGAGCAGCTGCCCGAGCAGGTCGCGCTGACCCCGGCCGCCAAGCGCGCGCTGCTGGACAGCCTGCAGCTTTCCCGGGCGGTCGGCGCCTCCTATGTCGGTCCCGAGCACATCCTGATGGCGCTGGGTCTCAACCCCGACTCGGCGGCCGGACGGCTGCTCGCCGGCAAGCTCGACCCGCAGGCCCTGCAGCAGCCCGAGCCCCAGCCGGGCGCGGGACGCGGCGCCCCGGCTCAGAACGGCAACACGCCCACTCTCGAGCAGTACGGCGTGGACCTCACCGAGCTGGCCCGCCGGGGCGAGATCGACCCGGTCATCGGCCGCGCCGACGAGATCGAGCAGGCGGTGGAGATCCTGTCCCGCCGCACCAAGAACAACCCGGTCCTGATCGGTGAGGCCGGCGTCGGCAAGACCGCGATCGTCGAGGGCCTGGCCCAGCGGATCGTGGACGGCGACGTCCCGCTGACCCTGGAGGGCAAGCGGGTCATCCAGCTCGACCTGGCCGGCCTGGTGGCGGGCACCCGCTACCGCGGCGACTTCGAGGAGCGCCTGCGCAAGATCATCGACGAGATCCAGCAGTCCGGTGACGGCCTGATCGTCTTCCTCGACGAGATCCACACGCTGGTCGGGGCCGGCGGTGGCGGCGGTGAGGGCGGCGGCATGGACGCCTCCAACATGCTCAAGCCCGCCCTGGCCCGCGGTCAGATGCGGGTGGTCGGCGCGACCACGCTCGACGAGTACCGCAAGTACATCGAGAAGGACGCGGCCCTGGCCCGGCGCTTCCAGCCGGTGCTGGTCGGCGAGCCGAGCGTCGAGGACACGGTGGCGATCCTGCGCGGTCTGCGGGACAACTACGAGGCGCACCACCAGGTGCGGATCACCGACGAGGCGCTGGACGCCGCGGCCGAGTTGTCCGACCGCTATGTCACCGACCGGTTCCTGCCCGACAAGGCGATCGACCTGATCGACCAGGCCGGTGCCCGGGTGCGGCTGCGGGTCAAGACCCCCTCGGCCGACACGCGGGAGGACGAGCGGCGTCTCGAGCAGCTCACCCGCGACCGCGACCAGGCGGTGGCGGCGGAGTACTACGAGAAGGCGTCCCAGCTGCGCGACGAGATCAACGCGATCAAGGCCAAGCTGGCGGCGGCGACGAGCACCTCGGACGGCGTTCCGCAGGTGACCGAGGCCGACATCGCCGAGGTCGTCTCGCGGGCCACCGGCATCCCGGTCGCCCAACTGACCGAGGAGGAGCGGGAGCGCCTGCTGCGCCTCGAGGGGCACCTGCACGACCACGTGGTCGGCCAGGACGACGCCGTCGAGGCGGTCGCCGAGGCGGTACGCCGTTCGCGGGCCGGACTGGGCGACCCGGACCGTCCCGTGGGCAGCTTCCTGTTCCTCGGGCCGACCGGTGTCGGCAAGACCGAGCTGGCGCGTTCGCTGGCCGAGGCGCTGTTCGGTGACTCGGACCGGATGATCCGGCTCGACATGAGCGAGTACCAGGAGCGGCACACCGTGTCGCGGCTGGTCGGGGCGCCTCCGGGCTACGTCGGCTACGACGAGGCCGGGCAGCTGACCGAGGCGGTGCGCCGCCGGCCGTACAGCGTGGTGCTGCTCGACGAGATCGAGAAGGCCCACCCGGACGTCTTCAACATCCTGCTGCAGGTGCTGGACGACGGGCGGCTGACCGACGCGCAGGGTCGCACGGTGAGCTTCAAGAACACCGTGCTGATCATGACGAGCAACATCGGCTCGGACATCATCCAGGGCACCCGGCGCAGCGTCGGGTTCGGTGCGGCCGACAACGGCCGCAGCGCCGACGAGGAGCTGAAGGACAAGCTCGACCGCCGGCTGCGGGAGCAGCTGCGGCCCGAGTTCATCAACCGGATCGACGAGATCATCGTCTTCCGGCAGCTGGAGACCGACCAGCTGCGGAAGATCACCGAGCTGATGCTGCAGGAGACGCACCGGCGCCTGGCCGCGCAGGACGTCAAGCTGGAGCTCAGCACGGCGGCGGTCGACTGGCTCGCCGACAAGGGCTTCCAGCCCGAGTTCGGGGCCCGGCCGCTGCGCCGCACGATCCAGCGCGAGCTGGACAACCGGTTGTCGAAGCTGCTGCTCGCGTCCGAGCTGACCTCCGGCCAGACCGTGCACGTGGACGTGGCCGACGGCCGGCTGACCTTCCAGGTCGACGCGCTGGTCTGACGTTCGCCAACCCCTACTGGGCGGCTGCCATCTGGTGGCCGCCCAGTTGCGTGTGGTCGGCCATCCACTCCACATAGGCCGTGTTGCGGGCGACGACCTCCTGATAGGCCTCCTGGGCCATCCGCATCAGCTTGGGCGCGCTGCGGGCGGCCGGGGAGTCGGGGTGCCAGCCGAGCACCAGGCGCCAGCGCAGCGGGGCGCCGCGCAGCGGGCGGTGGGTGAGCCCGGACGGCGGCCGGAAGGTCGGCTGGCACAGGCCCACCGCCTGGCCCGACTCGACCATGTCGACGGCGCTGCGGAGGTCGGTCTCGAGAACCCGCCGGGGCGTGAAGCCGGCCCGGGCGCAGGCGGCCGCGAAACAGTCGCCCAGGCAGCCGTCGCCGGTGCTGCCGACCCACTGCTCCTCGGCCAGCTCGGCCAGATCGACGTCGACGCCCTTGGTGCACGGGTGGTCGTCGGGCATCAGCACGCAGACCGCGTCGACCGCGATCGTCTGCCAGATCAGCCCGTGATCGGCCGAGGGCATGGCGTCGCCGCACACACCGACCTGGGCGTAGTCGAGCTTGCCGGACGCGACCATGCCGGCCAGTTCCTCGACCCAGTACGACGCGTGGGTGGTGATCTGGGCGTCCGGCTGGGCCTCGGAGAGACGCCCGACCATGCCGCCCATGATCGGGCCGCCGATCGCGCCGATGCGGTAGCGGGACATCGTGTCGTCGCTCGCCGCCCCGGCCAGGCGCGCCGCCTCGTCCTGCAGGCCCTTCATGGCCGGCAGGAGCACGCGGGCCCGCGAGAGCACCAGCTCACCGAGGGCGGTGGGCCGGGCCCCGCGGCGGTCGCGGTCGAAGAGCGGGCCGCCGAGAGTGCGCTCGATGCGTTGCAGTTGCGCGGTCAGAGCCGGCTGAGCCAGCCCGAGTTGTGAGGCGGCCTTGGTGACGCTGCCGGTCTCCGCGATGGCGCAGACCACCTTGAGATGCCGGAGCTCCAAGTTCATAGCGTGACGTTAGGACTATTACGGCATGACGGCTAGTCCTGGGGGGAAGTGAAAGATCCGCCACTCGGGGGATCGTTACAAATCGCTTGGGTAGGTCGTACGGTTGGTGACCACGTCGCGCACCTTGTCGACGACCGCGACGACCGGATCGACCACCTTGTTCCAGGGCGGATTCGACGGGGTGGCGGGGTGCGGACGCGTCGGGGCGGCCTCCTCGGCGACCTCGATGCGGTTGCCGACCCGGATCAGGTCCTCGATCGGCACCATCTGAGTCAGGACCGGGAGCAGCTCCTCGGAGTCGGCCGCGACGTGCCGGTGGACCGCGGCCGAGAGCTCCTCGAAGTCCCGGCCCTTCTGCACGCGCTGCAGCAGGACGAGAAGCGCCTTGTCCTCGGCCAGCTCGCGGGCGGCCAGCTCGTCGCCGCCCGGCACGGCCTGACGGATCGCGGGATAGAGGTACTGCTCCTCGGCCGAGAGATGGCGCGAGAGCGTGGCCACGACCACGTCCCGCAGCTTGCGGGTCGGGTGGGCCACCAGGCGGTCGCAGAGCTCGATCAGCTCGCGGTGTTGCTCGCCCAGCACGTCGATGGCATTGCGGCCGGTGATCTCGCCACCGGTCGGCGGCAGCGGAGGAAGATTGAGTGCGGACACGGCCGGCCCAATACCCAGCGCACGTCTCCCGCCAAACCCCGGCGGCGGCCGGCTGGTAAGAAGGTCAAATGGAGAGCACCGCCGTCACCGAGGTCGTCGGCATCTGCCGCGACCTGCTGCGCATCGACACCACCAACACCGGCGACCAGCGCACCACGGTCGGCGAACGGGTCGCCGCCGAATACGTCGCCACCAAGCTCGGCGAGGTCGGCGTGCAGGCCGAGATCTACGAGTCGGCCCCCCGGCGGGCCAACCTGGTCGCCCGCATCCCGGGCGCCGACCCCTCGCGGGGCGCTCTGCTGCTGCACGGCCACCTCGACGTCGTCCCGGCCGACGCGAGCGAGTGGTCGGTGCCGCCGTTCGCCGGCGAGATCAAGGACGGCTACCTCTGGGGCCGGGGCGCGATCGACATGAAGGACATGGACGCGATGATGCTCGCCGTCGTCCGCGACTGGAAGCGCACCGGCTATGTCCCGCCCCGCGACGTCGTCGTCTGCTACACCGCCGACGAGGAGGCGGGCATGGAGTACGGCTCGCAATGGCTGGTGCAGAACCACCCCGAGGAGTTCGAGGGCTGCACCGAGGCGATCGGCGAGGTCGGCGGCTACTCCTACACCGTCTCCGACGACCTGCGGCTCTATCTCGTGCAGACGGCCGAGAAGGGGCTCGACTGGCTGCAGCTGCACGCCACCGGGCGGCCCGGGCACGGCTCGTTCATGCACGACGACAACGCGGTCACCGCGCTCGCCGAGGCGGTCGCGGCGGTCGGCCGGCACCGGTTCCCGATCGTGGTCACCCCGACCGTGCGGCGCTTCCTGCAGGAGGTCGGCGACGCGCTGGGCATCGAGATCGACCCGGACGACCCGGAGATCGCGGTGGCCAAGCTGGGCCCGATCGCCAACCTGATCGGCGCGACCATCCGTAACACGGCCAACCCGACCCGGCTCGAGGCGGGCTACAAGGACAACGTGATCCCGGGCAAGGCCTCGGCCACGATCGACTGCCGCACGCTGCCCGGCCAGGAGGACAACTTCCTCGCCGAGTTGCGCGGCCTGATCGGGCCCGACATCGAGATCGAGCACAAGCACCGCCAGCCGCCGGTCGAGACCGCGTTCGAAGGGTCGCTGGTCGACGCTATGGCGGCCGCTCTGCGGGCCGAAGATCCGGCGGCCCGCACGATCCCCTACATGATGTCCGGCGGCACCGACGCGAAGGCGTTCGCCACCCTCGGCATCCACTGCTTCGGCTTCGCGCCGCTGCGGCTTCCCCCCGACCTCAACTTCGCCTCGCTCTTCCACGGCATCGACGAGCGGGTTCCGGTCGAGGGACTAGAGTTCGGCGTGCGTGTGCTCGACCGTCTGCTTCGCACCAGCTGATCCGTGGAAGGACCTTTTTTCATGACCGACCAGAACGCCGAGCTCGACGCCGCTCTCGAGCGGGTCGTGGAGGCTGCCCGGGCACACCTCGCGGCGGTCAAAGCGGCCGCCGGCCGCATTGACGACGACGACGTCTGGCAGGCGTACGTCGATCTGAACAACGCCTCGTTCGCGTACGACGAGAAGCTGCTCGACGCGTTCGGCGAGGTCACGCCGTGGGACGTCGAGTCGATCGACCCCGACGAGGCCGACCAGCGCTTCGGTCTGGGCGCGGGCGACTTCGGGCCGGAGGGCGCAACCGACCCCTACCCCCAGGTGATCTCGGTGCGCCAGCGGCGCGACTACCGCGTGCCCAGCGTCGGCGCCCTGCTGCGGGTCGCCGAGGCGGCACGGCGCAGCTCGGTGCCGGACGACGAGGACCCGGGCCCGGTCGAGTCGGTCGGCGAGGCCGTGCTGGAGCTGCTGCAGGCCGGCGACGGCTCGCTCTCGTCGCTCGACGTGCCCGAGCTGGAGCCGCTCGACGGCCTGCTCACGGTCACCGAGGTGCCGGAGCCGCTCGACCTGGAGGCCTTCGAGGACTCGGACGGCAGCGGCCCGTTCGCGCCGCGCGAGGGCGAACTTCTGGTGGGCAGGCTCGACGAGCACCCCTTCCTCCCGGATGAGGAAGAGGACCACGCGGGCCACAACCACTAGTGGCCTGAATGACCGAGGTCCGTCCGGCAGCCGGCGCGTCGACCCGGGGGTTAATGGTAGACCAAAGTGCGGGTCTGTGGGGTTGTGC
>NZ_JBFBAD010000199.1:0-14254 GCF_040682075.1 Actinoplanes sp. NPDC051411
TGATCGACACTTCGGACAAGTCACTTCCCGGACCCGCCAGACCACAGCCTAAAACACCACTCACGATCAACACTTGACAGAGAGGGGTGCCAGATCCGGATGCCAGCCCGGAGCCCGTTCGTCATGATCCTGGCGTGATTACTGACTTACCCTAACTTGGTTTTTAACCTGTGCGGTGTCACGGTGCTCGCTGAGTAGCCTCAGGACGCCGCCGTCGCCGATTTGCTGTGACACTTCGCTTCGCCTGTGCGATCTCGCTCGCGGTTACCGTTTTCCGGGTCTTGCAGGCGTGTGATGCTCGGTCGCCTGGCCTCGCACTGTGCCCTCCGTCCCGGATCCTGCGCGTTGCTCAACGCCCACACAAACCCGAGTAGTCGCTCACCAGTTCGGTCAGTTGGCCGCAAGCGCCGACGAGATCTCCCGCGGATCGGCTGCCGCGTGCCCAGCCGGACCCCGCGGGTCACGCCGGCTGTACCGGTCGTCGCACACCAGAACGCCATCGTCCTGCAACCGCCAAGTCGGCCAGCCCTCCGGATCCTCGAGGAACCATGCTGCGAGATCATCCGCCCCCGCCCCGGCGCCGCACCGCTTCAATGCGGCTGCTAACACCGCGACCGCATCGGAGGACAGACCGGCATCCCCGAATGCGGGCAACAACAGCAACAACCGAGCATCCGGCTCAGTCACACCGGGCGAGGCCCCGATCCGATTCGCCGCCGTCACTAGCTCGCCCCAGCTCAGGCCTGGACGAAACTCGTGCCCCCCGATGTTCGCCAGCTCGAGTGAATGCACCCCACCCGGCTGGCAGAGCACGTACTCGGTTGTCTTGTCGCCGGGAACGTTGCGATAGATTACGTATATGTCGTGGCCATCACGCAGACCGATCCGGAATACCGGCCATGTATCGTGATTGACCAGCTGGCTGAGGTAGAAATTTTCGCAGGCCGCCTCATCAACTTCGAATGCCTCAGCGACGCGCGCAGGCTCACTGGCCGCCATAGTGTCGGAGAAATAGGTAGGCCAGAACAACGGGTCGGCAAGAAGCGGGGTTCCGTCAACTAGAGGGAAATCTTCGTACCCATCAATCATCACGTCTTCGATTATGCCACTTCTTCGCCTGCGCCGGATACTGGCCCAAGGCGCCATCCGACGTTGCGGTGAAATGCGAGCATCTATTCACCAGCCGGGCTGTTTGTGGTAAGTGAGTTCGCCAGCCGCGACAAGCGCGGATAGCCCCAAGGCTTCCCGGCAACCTCAGCCTTCAACGCTGACGATTTTGTAAGAAGATCATTGCAGTACGGTTCCCAGGCGCTCTCCGCTTTCGCTTCCGGAACTGCGGACAACATATGAAGGCCGATATTAAGGACATCTGCATACATGGCCGCGACCATCTGAACCTTAGCCGGGTCGGCCTCGTCCAGCGGCATACTGCTGCGCTCTGGCGAGAAATGCGGAACTAGAGAAGTGTCGTCCGCAAGGATACGCTGGACATTGTGGAGGCTGCTCAAGACGCTGTAGAGCGTTGCTACGCCGTTCATTGTGGCCTGGAAGCCAACTTGTTTAGCAAGCGCACGTGCCTGCCATCCGGCAAAGAGCAATGATCCAATGATCCCGACAGCTCCAACGATCGACAAGGCAGTTGACGACATCTGCGACTCCTTCGCTTTCCTCCAATGAGCCTTGCACTTATGCGCAAGGCACCGGCGCTTTCGTCAGCGGAGCCGATCTTGAACAAGAAGTTGGGCAGCTGGGACCATGCGCTACGCAAGATCGGCAGCAGAATCGGTTGAGTCGAAGGCAAGCGAAGATCGACTCTCGGCGCACTATCATCGGCAAATCCGGTCGATGCTGGAGTGTTCCACGGTGACGGTGCGTAGTTCATGGCCTTAGTGGAAATCTGCGGGCGTCGATGGCTGATCGCCGACGTGCACTGCAACGCGACGGGGGTGGTCCGCGGCACGCCGTCCCCGGCCGGCGCTACATCAGCGCAGCTGCCCTTCCACGCTCGCGGCTTGCTCCCGTACGAGGTCGGTGAACTCTTCGGTGATTTCCCCGCGCCGATCAGATTCTGATACGGCTTCGTCCTCGAACGCCGGATCCTGGTCTTGCGCCGCACAGACGAGCTCCTCGTCGGCGTACTCCGAGTACAGCAGGTGGCACGACGCGATTCCGGCGAGCAGATGCTCTAGCAAGTCACGGGCGGGGCGGCGTGGATCCAGCATCGTGGCGCGCACCGGCGCGGCTGACAGCATCGCCGTCCGCTGATCGGCAGGAAGCCGCTGCACCGATTCCTCGAAACGGGCACGCTCGGCCGCGATCCCCGGGAGATCAGCGATCTCGCCGGCGCCGGCTGCGACCGCTACCCGCAACAGATCCACCACCGCCCGTCGGGCAGGTATGCCAGCGCCTTCGATCTTTTCCACCATCAACGTTGGTACTGCCACGGGCACGGCCTGGATGTCGTCGGCTTCTGCGAAAACCCCGGCCGGCGTACAGCCCGCCACCTGTGCAGCCACGACTGCTGCGGCCGTCAGCCAGTGCGCTGCGGCAACACACGCTGCCGCCGGGTCGACGGTGGCGGACAACAGCCCGTCACTCAGCGGATCCGCCCGCAACATCTCATCGGCGACCGCCACCTGCAGCGGCGACACATCCAGCCGGTCCAGCGTCGCCGCCTGCACCGCCCGCCCGGACAAGTCGCCAAGCTCCGCACGAATCACCGCATCGACCTCAGTCTGCGCCTCGGTGACCAGCGCCTCGAGCAGCCCGACATCACTGAGCCGATGCAGTACTCGGCCTACCCGATGTGCCGACTCCCGCACCCGACCGTACGACACGTCGATCAGCCCCGCTGCGTTGGGAAGATTCGGTGCACGCAGCGCCGTGGCAACCTCATCGAATTGGTCTCGCTCGTCCTCGCGGCGTCGGCGATCGGCGTCATCGGCAGCCGTTGACGCCGGACAGATGTAGACCCCCCATAGCGCGGACGACAACCCGCTCAGCGCCCCGCACAGCTCGCGCGCCTGATCCTCGACGACATCGGGGGAGAGCCGGGCGACCGGATGCGTGAGCGCGCCGATGCTTGCCGACCACACGGCAACCACCTCATGACGGACTGGGTCGAACGCGTACACCGACACCAGCAGCGGCCCTTCCGTGCGAGTGCTAAGACGCCCACGTCAATCCGCCGCCACCAGGACCTGAAGCCACAGGTCAAGGCGGAATTCGGGGGCGAAAGTCGTGGGTCATAGGCATGTCCCACCGTGCCCCACCAAAGATCAAGGGCGCATAGCCGAATAGCTATACGCCCTGGTGAAACACTGTGCGCCGCGTAGGACTTGAACCTACAACCCGCGGATTAAGAGTCCGCTGCTCTGCCAATTGAGCTAGCGGCGCTCGCTGGCAACGACGGAAACGTTAGCACGCACCCGGGTGAACCCAGAAATCCACCCCCGCCAAGATCGCCAAGGGGGACTCAGCCGCGCGGCCGACTCCTAACCTTGCATCCATGGGGCAGGATGTCCCCGCAAACTTCAGAACGGGGCTAGGGATGGTCGGCATGCGTCGCTCGCTGGTGGCGGTCGTGGCGTTGGCGGTGATCGCGCCGCTGGTGCTCTCCGGGTGCGACAGTAAGAAGAGTGCGGCGGCCGCCCCGGCGCCGAGTGACCGGGTCGAAAACGCGACGACGGCTGTTCCGGCCGCCCCGGTTTCGCTGAGCATCACCCCGGCCGCCGGTAAGAAGGATGTGCCGGTGAGTGCCGAGATCGGCCTCAAACTGGCCAACGGCAAGGTCAGCTCGGTCACGGTCAAGGGCAGCGACGGCAAGGCCGTCGCCGGTGCGCTGCGTGACGACGGTTCGAGCTGGGTGCCGGGCAAGCCTTTGAAGACCAGAGAGAAGTACGCGGTGACGGTCGTCGCGACCGGCTCCGCCGGCGATTCGAAGACCGTGACCACCTCGTTCACCACCATGGGTGCGCCGTCGCACAAGACCGGCACCGGGCTCTACCTGTTCGATGACCACACTTACGGCGTCGCCATGCCGGTGGTCGTCGAGTTCAGCCCGGGCATCAAGAAGGCCGACCGGGCCGCCGTGCAGAAGCGCCTGTTCGTCACGACCCAGCCGGCGCAGCCGGGTGTCTGGGCGTGGACCTCGACCGGCACTCAGGCTTATTATCGCGCGCCCAAGTTCTGGCAGCCGGGCACCAAGCTGACCGTGCGGGCCGCGCTGGGCGGCCTGCCGACCGGTTCCGGGCGTTACGGCGACCGTGACCGCGCGGCCTCGGCCAAGATCGGGCGTGACCTCGAGATGAAGGTCGACAACGCCAGCAAGAAGATGAGCGTGGTGCAGGACGGCAAGGTGGTGCGCACGATTCCGGTGAGCCTGGGCCGGCCGAGCAAACCGTCGGTGAGCGGCACGATGGTCGTGATGGACAAGCTGGCGTCGACGGTCTTCGACACGACTGACACCGACGGTGCCGCCGGCTATCGCACGCAGATCGAGTTCGCGCAGCGGCTCACCTGGTCCGGGCAGTACATTCACTCGGCTCCGTGGTCGACCGGCGCGCAGGGCCACACCAACGTGTCTCACGGCTGCGTCAACGTGTCGCCGTCCAACGCGAAGTGGCTGTTCGACAAGACGTTGATCGGCGACCCGGTGGTGGTGAAGGGCACGGGCGACAAGCTGGCGTACGGCGACGGCTGGACCCCGTGGAATGTGAGCTGGGCCGACTTCGTCAAGGGCAGCGCCCTCCCGGTGCCGGCCGACCTGGCGAGCGCATAAGCGGGTAACCGCTCCGAGCGATACCTAAGTACCCCAAATCGGATAGACGGACCGCGGCACGAATCCGGGATTGGTGCGGAGACGGCCATCAAGCATTATTGGCGGACCGAGACGACCGAAGGCCGTGAGGGGACGATGAAGAGCATTGTGGTTCGGCGACCGTGGCGGATGGCCGGGGTCGCGCTGATCGCGGGCGCGGTGTTGCTCGCGTCCGGTTGTGGCCACGGTGCCAAGTCGCCGTCCTGGCAGGGCGGCGGTGCCTCGCCGCAGGCCGGCGGTCCCAAGGACGAGAACGAAGCGGCCCCGCCGGCGAGCACGGTCGCGGTCGTCGAGCCGAAGGCCGACGCGACCGGCGTCATGGCGATCACGCCGATCAAATACTCGTCGGAAGACCCGGAGAACACGACCGTCAAGGTCACCGACGCCAAGGGCGCCGAGGTCAAGGGGGTCCTCGACAGGGACGCCAAGACCTTCACCCCGGCCAAGGCGCTGTCTTACAACACGAAATACACCGTGACCGTCAACGGCCCCGCCACCGACGGCAAGGTCGGCACGAGCAGCAGCGCCTTCACGACGATGAAGGCGCCCGGCAAGGTCATCCGGGCGACGAGCTTCCTCGGCGACGGCATGACGGTCGGCGTCGGCATGCCGCTGATCGTCAAGTTCAACCGCGCGATCCCGACGAGCTACCGCGACGACGTCGAGCGCCGCATGGCGGTGACCGCGACGCCGTCCCAGGAGGGCACCTGGCACTGGATCAGCTCGACCGAGATCCACTTCCGGCCCAAGGTCTACTGGAAGGCCAACTCGAAGGTCTTCTACCGGGTGTCGCTGGCCGGTGTCCCGCTCGGCAACGGCTATTACGGCAAGACCGACATGACCGTCGACATCAAGGTCGGCCGGTCGTTCATCATGGCGGTCTCCAACAAGACCAAGCAGATGACGGTCACCGAAAACGGCAAGGTCATCAAGAAGCTGCCGGTCAGCCTGGGCAAGCCGAGCACCCCGTCGTGGAGCGGCACGATGCTCGTGATCGACAAGCAGCGCCACACGGTCTTCGACACGACCGACACCGACCCGGTCAACGGCTACAAGACCCCGATCGACTTCGCGCAGCGCATCACGTGGAGCGGCTCGTTCATCCATGCCGCGCCGTGGTCGGAGGGCAAGCAGGGCCATGTCAACGTCTCGCACGGCTGCGTCAACGTCTCGGAGAAGATGGGCGCGTGGCTCTTCGGGCGCACGCTGGTCGGCGACGTGGTCACGGTCAGCGGCACCGGGCAGAAGCTGAAGGACGGCAACGGCTGGACCGACTGGAACGAGAGCTACTCGCAATACAAGAAGGGCAGCTACCTCTAAAACCCTGTCGGGGGAGGCCTGGTCGGTTTCCGACCGGGCCTCTTTCCGTACGCGGTGTGCCCGGTCGGCCGTAACCTGACCAAATGCCGCAGAACCGCCGCTGGCTCCCGTTGGCTTCGACGCTGCTGTTCCTGGCCGGCTGCGGGCACTCGTCGCCGTCCCCGCTGGCGCCCCCGGCGGCCCCGCCCGCGACGTTTTCGGCCGCGGCCCAGCCTCCCGTCCCGCCCGGCGTCCCGACCGCCGAGGCCTCGGGCGCCCTTCCCGGCACCCGCACCTGCGTCGAGCTCAACGCCGCCGTCAGCCAGGCCTCGCTCATGGAGCCGGGCGTGGTCGACCATATTGTCGCCGCCTCGTCGACGGCCGACGCCCCGGTGGCCGACGCCGCCCGGCGCCTCGCCGCCGCCTACGCGAAGGCGACGACTTCGAAGGGCACCTCCCAGGAGCCGGACGCCGTGGCCGCGGTCAGCGCCGCCGCGGCCGACATGGCCGGCGTCTGCGCCGAGAGCGGCCTCGAAAGCGCGGGCTAGCCGCGCCCTCAGAACCGGCACGTCGGCGCTCCTTTTGGGCCTCCTTCATTTGGTGTGAATCATGGTCTCCCGGCTTGACCAGCCATAACGCCGCTCCGTGGCTGGGGGCTGCGCGAGCGTGCGGCGAGGCGCACACGCCGCGCCACCGGTCGGTAGCGCTGGGGCACCAAACGGACGCAAAGGCGTTTACCTCGCATTTTTCGGGGTGATCGATTGCGGGATTTCCGGGTTTTCCGAATTGCCCCAAGGAAATACGTCATCGATGGACGGCTCTGTCAAGCGACAGCGCTGCATCGATATCTGTATCACTCTGAACAGTCCATGCTGACCAGCCAAAACGCTCACCTGCGAGGTGTCGGCTGTTGTTTGGTCGTCCGTTGCCGCTTCGTGACGCTAGTTGGGTCACAATGCCTGACGCGATAACGATCAAGCGGGCAGTATCGCCGGCGTAAACCGAGATCGCGGGAGGGGCTTTCTTCGATGGCGACGATCCATCACTTCGACCACGGCTGGATCACTCCGACGGTGAGCTATGTGCTGTCGGTGCTCGGTTCGATGCTGGGGCTGACCTGTGCCGTACGGCTGCGGGCCGCGCAAGGGCGCGGCGAGCGCATCTGGTGGCTGGTTCTCGCCTCCGTCGCGCTCGGTGGCACGGCCATCTGGAGCATGCACTTCGTCGCGATGATGGGCTTCAGCGTCGTCGGCACCCCGATCCGCTACGACGTGGGCCTCACCTTCGCCAGCGCGATCATCCCGATCGTCGCGGTCGCCGTCGGGGTGGCGATCGTCGCGTTCGGCAACGGTTTCCAGAACGTGCGTCTGATCATCGGCGGCGTGCTGTCCGGGCTGGGCATCGTCGCCATGCACTACCTGGGCATGGCCGCGATGCGGCTGAACGGCGACATCTCGTACTCGATGACCCGGGTCGGTCTCTCGATCGGCATCGCCGTGGTCGCCGCCACGGTCGCGCTCTGGTTGAGCGTGACCGTGCAGAAGCCGCTGGTCATCTTCCTGTCCGCGCTGGTCATGGGCGTGGCTGTGAACGGCATGCACTTCACCGGCATGTCCGCCATGTCGGTGATGGAGCACTCGCCGCAGGGCAACCTCGCCGGTGCCTCGGCCAGCAGCATGCTGGTGCCGATCGGCCTGACCGTGGTCTTCGCCCTGATCGGCCTGGTCTACGCGCTGATGGCCGCGCCGAACGAGGAGGACCGGGCGGCCGCCGCCTATCTGGCCGCGCGGCGGGAGGGGCTGGCCACCAACGTGCCCCAGCAGCGGACCGGCGAGTTCCGCACGATCCCCCCGGTCGGTTCCGGCCCGGTGGGTTCCGGTTCCGCCGAGCGTAGTGGCCCCACGCTCGGCGGCAACTGGACCTACCGCGACCGGTCGTCCCGCTGACCCAGGCGCAGGCTGCACCCGAAGAGGTCCCGGCCGGCAACCTGTTCGCACCCTGAACGCGCCACCGTTTCTCCCGGGGGAGCACCCGGGGAGCGGGGGAGGTGCGGACGACAGTGGCCAGACTGGGCGAGCTCGCGGTGCCCGCGGCAGTGGTTGCGCCGCAGGTCACGATGGCCGAGGTGGAGAGGCTCCTGCGCGACGACCCGGACTGCCTGGGCGTGGCCACGGTGGTCGCCGACGTGATCTACCTGCTGCACCGGGCCCGGCTCGACCAGGTGCTCGCCCAGGCCGTCGGGCGGGAGCGCGCGCGCCTCGGCCGCCGGCCACTGGTCGCTTTCCTCGACGAGCCGGCGACCGTCCTGCCGTACGAGATGGCCTGGGACGACGCCGCGCGGGCGGCGATGGCCCGCCCGACCGGCCTCAAGGCCGTCCCGGTCGTCGTCGAGCTGGCCGACGGGCGGCTCGCCCTGGCGCCGATCGGCCCGCTGGTCGAGCATCTGAGCGCCGGCTACGCCGCGCTGGCCATGCGCGACAGCCTGACCGGGCTGGGCAACCGGCGCGGGCTCCGCGAGATGCTCGACTCGTTGGGCGGCGACCGGCCGGTGGCCGTGCTGGTGCTCGACCTCGACCGGTTCAAGGAGATCAACGAGGCGCTCGGCCATCACGGTGGTGACGAGGTGCTCAAGCATGTCGGGCGCGTGTTGAAAGACGGGTTCGAATGCGCCTACCGGCTCGGCGGGGACGAGTTCGTGGTTGTGCTTCCCGGCCACGACCCGGCCGGCCTCGACGGCGAGACCCGCCGGCTGCTCGACCGGCTGCGCGGCCCGGTCACCGTCGACGGGGTGCTGATCCCGATCGAGGCGTCGCTGGGGATCGCGTACGGGACGGCGGCGGGTGAACTGCTGGCGCGGGCCGACACGGCGATGTTCGCGGCCAAGCGGGACCGCACCGAGATCGAGTGGTGGCGGCCCGAGCTGCGTACCGACCAGCAGACCGACCTGCGGCTGCAGGGTGAGTTGCGCACCGCGATCGCCGGCGGCCAACTGGTGCTGCACTACCAGCCGCTGGTCGACTGCACGGGCGTGATGCGCTCGGTCGAGGCCCTGGTCCGCTGGCAGCACCCCGTCCGGGGGTTGCTCGCGCCCGGCACCTTCCTGCCCCAGGCCGAGCGCTCGACGGTGATCACCGACCTGACCGACCGGGTGCTGGCCGACGCGATCGCCCAGGCCGCCCGCTGGCGCGCCGACGGCCTCGACCTGCCGGTGGCCGTCAACCTGGCCGCCCCGGTGCTGGCTCACGACCGGTTCATCGCGGTGATCCGCGACCTGCTGGAGAGGCATGGCGTGCCGCCGACCGGCCTGATCGTGGAGATCACCGAGAGTGCCGTGATGACGAAGCCGGAGCGCAGCGCCCGGTGGCTGGCCGCGATCCGCGATCTCGGCGTGCGGATCGCGATGGACGACTTCGGCACCGGCTACACCTCGCTGGCCCTGCTCACGCAGCTGCCGCTGGACGAGCTCAAGCTCGACCGTACGTTCGTCAACCGGATCCACCACCCGCAGGAGCGGGTGATCGTCGAGGCGGTCGCCCGGATGGCCGGCGGGCTCGGCCTGACCCTGGTCGCCGAGGGCGTCGAAGACCAGATGACGGCCGACATCCTGCGCGGATTCGGGTTTGACCTCCTTCAGGGCTTTCACTTCGGCCGGCCGGTTCCGGCCGACCGATTGGCCGTCCGCTCCGGTACGCCGGCCTGAGGTCAATCATCCCGGCAAAACGCACTATTAACCGGTAGCAGGCAAGCCGGATAAATGGGGGCGTCATGGCCGTAGGCATTCTGGGCACCGGTTCGTACCTGCCGTCTCAGGTGGTGACGAACGCCGAACTCGCCGAGCGGGTCCCCGGCGCCGACCCGGACTGGATCTCCCGCAAGACGATGATCCAGACTCGGCGGTTCGCCGCGCCCGAGCAGGCCGCCTCCGACCTGGCCGCGATCGCCGCCCAGGCCGCGCTGCGGGACGCCGGCGTGCACCCGGCCGACCTCGACTTCCTGATCGTCTCGACCTCGACGCCGGACATGCCGCAACCGCCGACCTCGACGCTGGTGCAGCGGGCGATCGGCGCCGAGCGGGCCGCCTGCTTCGACGTCAACGTCGTCTGCGCCGGCTTCGTCTTCGCGCTGGCCATGGCCGAGGGCCTGATCGCGGTCAACCCCGAGGCGCGCATCCTGGTGGTCGCGTCGGACGTCTACTCCCGCATCCTCGACTTCACCGACCGGCGTACGGCCGTGCTCTTCGGCGACGGCGCCGGCGCCGTCGTGGTCGGCGCCGTGCCCGACGGGTTCGGGATCATCGATCGCGAGCTGGTGAGCCGGGGCGACGCCGCCGACCTCATCCACGTGGCCGCCGGCGGCAGCCGGATGCCGGCCTCGCCCTACACCGTCGCCCACGGACAGCACTACTTCCAGATGAACGGGCGCGGCGTGCGCGACTTCGTCAACGCCGGAGTGCCGCCGGCGCTGAACATGCTGCTCAAACGGGCCGGCGCGGTGCCCGAGGACGTGCAGCACTTCATCCCGCACCAGGCCAACGGCGTGATGCTGCAGGAACTGGTCGGCGAGGCACACCTCGAGAACGCCCTGACCCACCTGACGCTGGACCGCTACGGCAACGTGGGCAGCGCCTCGGTGCCGGTGACGCTCGACGAGGCGGCCCGGTCCGGCGCCCTCCACGACGGCGACCTGGTGCTGCTCGCCGGCTTCGGCGGCGGCATGTCGGTGGGGGCGGCGCTCCTGCGATGGGGCCCTACTTCGGCTGGATCAGCCAGTCCCAGGCCCGCTTGAGGGTCTCGCCGAGCGAGCTGTCCGAGGACGCGCTCGGCTCGGGCAGCTGACCGGCCGGCGTGTTGATGATGACGCCGCGCTCGAAGAGCCCGTCGACGTGTTCGGCGGCGGCGAAGCGGTGCCCGTCGGCGGTCTTGACGATCAGGCCGTGGAAGACGTCCTCCTGCTCGTCGGCGAGGACGTGCTCGACCTCGCCGACCCGGTCACCCGAACTGTCGAAGACCGGAGTGCCGTCCTTGAGCACCAGGTAGGAGACGGGCTCGCCGAGATCCTGTGCGTCGGTCATGCCGTCGTCTTACCCCGTTCGGGGACGGTTACGCCGGGCCGTCCGACGGCAGCGTGGCGACCTCACGGTAGAACCGGTCGATCTGCCGCACGGTCGCCTCGAAGTCGTCGAGACCGAACGGCTTCGTCACATAGGCATTGGCGCGGTGCTGATAGCTCGACACGATGTCGGGGGCTGCCCCGGACGTGGTCAGTATGACCACCGGGATCGCCTTGAGATGATCGTCGGCCTTGATCGCGGCGAGCGTCTCGCGCCCGTCCATGCGCGGCATGTTGAGGTCGAGCAGGATCAGATCGGGCCGGTGGGCGTCGGCGAACCGGCCCTCGCGGCGCAGATAGTCGAGCGCCTCCCGGCCGTCGGCCACACGCTCGACGATCGCCTGCGTATCGGCGCTCTCGAGAGCCTCCGAGATCATCAGGGCGTCCGCGTCGTCGTCGTCCACGACGAGGATCTGCAGGCTGCTGCGCACGGTCGTCCCCTTTGTTTGCAGTGTCGCAAGCATAGGGGTACGCCTCAGCCGGCCGCCATCTGCATCCCCGCCGCGAGGGCCTCCCGCTGCTCGGCGAACCACTCGCCGACCTGGGCCGGAGTCAGGTCGAAACCGGTCGCCCGGGCCCCCGACCAGTTGACGCCGACCAGCATGTCGTCGCGCTCCAGGCAGGGCAGCCAGCCGGCGAGCCAGTCGTCCAGCTCGATCACCACGATCTCGAACCCCATGAACGCGGCCGCCTGGTCGGCCACCCGCCGGGCCCGGGTCGGCTTCGACCAGAACGGCACCGCCCGCCGCCCCTCCGGGTCGGCCGGGGCCGGGTAGCCTTCCCCGTCGCGGATCGCGAAGACGCGCCCCTCGACCAGGACTTCGCGGCGAAACGCCGCCTTGTGGGCCCCGCTGAGCGACATCGCTTCCCCCTCTTTCCGGTACGCGCCATCCTGCCGTATTGGGGACCTTTAGGGGTGTTTGAGCGATATCTCCGCACGTTCAGGGGTGTCCGCCGAGGGTCCGGCGCCGCGCGTCGACCGTGACCCGGCCGGTCGAGCTGGTCTTCCTGATCGAGCGGCCGAGTCACGGGCATGGCCGAGCCGCTCGACCGGCTTGATGCCACGGGGAGGCGCATATTCTCTCTTGGCGGCCGGGTAAAACCGGGGGCTGAGCTGCATAAACAGTTGGCGTGTGCAACATCATCTTTTCGGTCAGGGGTGGCTAAACATTTGTACAAGAAAGAATAACTAAGCACGAAACGCCGAGCTTTATACCGACAACTAGCACTAGCTCCAATAGTGTCCGCTTTGTCGGTCGCGCGAGCGGCCGGCACCGTCTGGCACTGGAGGAAATCGGAATGAACAAGAGTCGGCGAATCGGCGCGATCGTCGCGATGGCGACCACGGCTGTCGGAGTGGCGTCCATGGTCGCGAGCGCGCCCGCCTCGGCCGCCGCGCCGCGCGGTCCCGAGCCGGTGTCGAACTGGCTTCGTCCGGTCCGCGCCTACACGAACAACTCGGTCGACATCTACTGGCGCACCGACCGCCCGGTCTGCGACGTGCAGGTGCGGGTCACCGGCCGCGGGGTGGAAGTCGACTACGCCGGGCACCGGCGTTACGCCTCCTTCAACCGCGGCACCATGCTGCGGCCGGGGAACACCGACTACACGTCGGTGCGGATCAACCCCGACTTCGATCGGCCCGGGTCGGCCCTCCTGCGGGCCGTCATCACGTACGACAACTGCGCGCCCCACGCCCACAGCCAGTCCAGGAGTTTCACGCTGACTCTCCCGGTCCTGCGCGGCGACCAGCCGGGCCACGGCTTCCCGGGCGGCCCCGGCAACGGCCCGGGTGGCAACCACGGTGGTCCGGGCGGCAACCACGGTGGTCCGGGCGACAACCACGGTGGTCCGGGCGACAACCACGGTGGTCCGGGCGACAACCACGGTGGTCCGGGCGACAACCACGGTGGTCCCGGTGACAACCACGGTGGTCCCGGTGACAACCACGGCGGTCCCGGTGACAACAACGGCAACCACGGCGGCACGGGTAACGACCACGGTGGCCCCGGCAGCAACGACCACGGCCAGCCGGGTGACAACCACGGCGGCCCGGCCGGCAACCACCAGCCGCCGGCCAGCAGCCCGAGCCCGACCTCGACGGCCTCGACCGGCACGACGCCGGCGGGCAGCCCGAACACCGGCCCGAGCACCAGCCCCAGCCCCAGCACCAGCCCCAGCCCGTCCACGAGCGCGTCC
Source organism: Actinoplanes sp. NPDC051411 (assembly GCF_040682075.1). Lineage (NCBI taxonomy): Bacteria > Bacillati > Actinomycetota > Actinomycetes > Micromonosporales > Micromonosporaceae > Actinoplanes > Actinoplanes sp. NPDC051411. The sequence goes on from NZ_JBFBAD010000199.1 coordinate 13,427, forward strand.
GGCAACGGCCACCACACCGGCGGCGGGAACGGCGGCAACGACCACGGCAACGGTGGCAACGGTCACGGGGGCGGCGGCAACAGCTAGGGGAGACTCCGGAGGCCACCAACCGGTGCGCCTCGGCTGAATCCCGAAAACCAGCATATTTCCGGCAGACACTCCTAGGCTCGGATAGGTCGGCCTCTCGAAGGCGAGGGGCCGGAGACCGGGAGGGCACTGCCATGAAGACGAGCCGGCGACTTGCCGTCCTCGGAGCAACCCTGGCCTCGGCCATGAGCCTGGCCTCGCTGGGCACCCCGGCACCCGCGTCGGCCGCCCGGCTGGAACGGGAGGGCCTGCGGCCGCTCACCACCGTGCTGCGGCCGGTCGATCCGAACGATCCGCAGTGGGTCAGCATTCGCTGGGCCACCGGCCGCCGGGTCTGTCACGTGCGGGTCCGGGTGCACGGCGGACGGGAAGACGTCGACGTGGCCTATCCGGGCGACCGGCTCTACACCTCCTTCCCCGGTGGGGAAGGGTTGGAGCCGGGCCGGGTCGACTCCACCGCGTTCCGGGTCACCGCCCACCAGGACGGTCCGGAGCGGGCGTTCCTGACGGCGACGGTCGACTACGACTACTGCCACCAGGATTCGCCGACCTTGAACGACGCCATCGGTTTCTGGCTGCCGGTGCGCGCCTGATCATCGGCTACCCAGTCGCTGCGCCGGCCGGAGAGGCAGCCGCCAACAAGGCTGTCAGCACCACCGTCACGCGGCTGATCACATAGAAGAGAAGCGGCCCGCCCGCGCGGGGGCGTAGCGGGCGGGCGCGGGCGGGTATACCGGCGGG
>NZ_JBFBAD010000200.1:0-13800 GCF_040682075.1 Actinoplanes sp. NPDC051411
AACTCGACAGGGTGAGGAGCAGGCATGACACGACATCCTTCCTGGAAGCCGTCATCCACCTCACCTCAGGTGTCCGGAAAACTGGGGGAAGCTCACAGCTCGTGTGACTTCTGGGCCTTCGACTTGTGTGACTTCGGGCCCTCAGCTCGTGTGACTTCTGGGCCTTCGACTTGTGTGACTTCGGGCCTTTGGCTGGTGTCCGCCCAGCTGTTGCCCTCGCCTTTGACTTTGTGATCGCCCCGCTTGTGTCATCGCAGCTGATTTTCTGACGCCCGCGGGGTGTGCGGGCGGCAGAAAATCATCTCCGATGACACAAGCCCCAAAGGGGCGATCATTCGCGGAGCGAAGCGAAGCCAGCAATAGAGCGAAGCCAGCAATAGAGAGCACGGCGCCGGGCCGGCCGAGGCCCCCCAGCCGTCCGGTCCGACGCCGAACCGGCCGAAGCGTACCGCCAGCAGGCTCTTCCGTCGATCGACGGACCCCTCTGCATCTTGTGCCTTGGCCAGAGGATGGCCTTTTCGTGGCCACCCGGGCGGGCGGGGGTACCGCCATCGCCACTAACCTTCCTTCATGGACGAGGCCCGGTGGTTGAGCGACGAACAGCAGCAGATGTGGCGCCGCTTCGTCGAGGTCCTGATCCGGGTGCCGGCGGCGCTGGAGACCCAGTTGCAGCGCGACGCGGGCCTGACCCACATGGGTTACGTCGTGCTCCTGACCTTGTCCGAGAGGCCGGATCGGCGGATGCCGATGAGCCATCTGGCCCGCAGTGTCAGTTCGTCGCTCTCCCGGCTCTCGCACGTGGTGGCGCGGCTCGAGGGGCAGGGCTGGGTGCGGCGGGAGCGTAATCCGGAGGATGGCCGGGTGCAGATCGCGGTGCTGACCGAGGAGGGGTTCGCGAAGGTGGTCGAGACCGCTCCCGGGCACGTCGAGGCGGTTCAGCAGCTGATTTTCGACCGGTTGACGCCGGCTCAGGTGCGGCAGTTGGCCAAGGCGGCCGAGGCGATTCTCGACGGACCGCTCTGAAATTTCTCGACCACACCGTGAAATAACCCGGCAACGCATCTACAGTCATGAATGCTGTGACTGTCCGCGTCCCCGGAGGCACATGTGGTTACCAAGTTCCTGGCCGTACTCCTCACCGCAGCCCCACTGACCGTGCCGGTGCAGGCTGCGCCCGTAAAGGCCGCGCCACCACCGGTCTACCTCGACACCCACTACTCGTTCGAGGAGCGGGCGGCCGACCTGGTCTCCCGGATGACGCTGCCCGAGAAGGTCCTCCAGCTGCACACCAACAACGCGCCGGCCATCCCGCGGCTGGGCGTGCAGCAGTACACCTACTGGAACGAGGGTCAGCACGGCATCAACACGCTCGGCGCGAACACCGACCACGGGGACGTCTCCGGCGGGGTGCACGCGACCAGCTTCCCGACCAACTTCGCCGCCACGATGTCGTGGGACCCGGCGCTGATCCAGCGGGAGACCACGGCGATCTCGGACGAGGTCCGCGGGGAACTCGACAAGTCGCTGTGGGGGGTCGGGCAGAACAACCTCGGGCCCTCGCGCGACGACTACGGCTCGCTGACCTACTGGGCGCCGACGGTCAACCTCGACCGTGACCCGCGGTGGGGGCGCACCGACGAGGCGTTCGGGGAGGACCCCTATCTGGTCGGGCGGATGGCCGGGGCGTTCGTCGAGGGCTACCAGGGGCAGGACCCGCGCTATCTCAAGGTGGCGGCGACGGCCAAGCACTTCGCGCTCAACAACGTCGAGGACACCCGCAACCGCACGTCGTCCGACACCACCGACGCGAACATGCGCGACTACTACCTCAAGCAGTTCCAGAGCCTGATCGAGGACTCGCACGTCTCCGGGCTGATGACGTCCTACAACGCGATCAACGGGACGCCGTCGCCGGCCGACACGTACACCGCCGACGCGATCGCCCGCCGTTCTTACGGGCTCGACGGCTACATCACCTCGGACTGCGGGGCGGTCAGCGACATCTGGAACCCGGGCAGCCACAACTGGGCGCCGCCGGGCTGGACGACCGCCACGGTCGGCGGGAGGACGGTCTGGACGCAGACGGCCACCGGCCGGCAGGTGCCGGGTGCGGCCGGGGGACAGGCGTACGCGCTGCGCGCCGGAACCGACGTCAACTGCTCCGGTGACGACGCGACACTGAGCAACGTCCAGGCCGCCATCAAGGCCGGCGTGCTCAGTGAGGGAATCGTCGACCAGGCCCTCGTGCACCTGTTCACCGTTCGCATGCGGACCGGCGAGTTCGATCCGGCGTCCAAGGTGCCCTACACCAGGATCACGAAGGATCAGATCGAGAGCCCGGCTCACCAGGCGCTGGCCCGGACCGTGGCCGACAACTCGCTGGTCCTGCTGAAGAACGACGGCGCGCTGCTTCCGGCCGACCCGGCCGCGACCCGGTCCGTGGTCGTCGTCGGCGACCTGGCCGACACGGTGACGCTCGGCGGTTACTCCGGCGACCCCAGCCATCGGGTCAGCCCGCTGCAGGGCATCACCGATGCGCTCCCGGGAGCGAAAATCACCTTCGACGCGTGCGGCACGTCCACCGTGGCGACCGCGGCCGCCGCGTGCTCGGCCGCCACCCAGGACGCGATCAAGACGGCCGACCTGGTCGTCGTGTTCATCGGCACCGACGACCGGACCGCGGGCGAGGGCAACGACCGCAACAACCTGGAGATCCCCGGGAACTACCGCTCGCTGATCGACCAGGTGCACGCGCTGGGCAACCCTCGGACGGCGCTGGCCATGCAGACCGACGGGCCGATCGCCATCGCGGACGTGCAGGCCGATTTCCCGGCGGTCGTGTTCAGCTCGTACAACGGCCAGGAGCAGGGCAATGCGCTGGCCGACGTGCTTTTCGGCAAGCAGAACCCGAGCGGCCGTCTCGATTTCACCTGGTACAAGGACGACTCGCAGCTGCCGGCGATCGACAACTACGGCCTCAGTCCGGCCGAGACCGGCGGACTCGGGCGCACCTATCAGTACTTCACCGGCGCGCCGACCTATCCCTTCGGCTATGGACTCAGTTACACGTCGTTCCGGTATTCATCGGTGGTCGCGCCTCGCTTGACCACCGCCAACGGAACCGTGAACGTTTGCGTCTCGGTGACCAACACCGGCAAGACCGCAGGGGCGACAGTGGCCCAGGTCTATGTCGCCTCGCCCTCCGTCCCCGGGCGGCAGCTGCCGGCCAAGCGGCTGGCCGGATTCGCCAAAACCGCGGTGCTGCGGCCCGGGCAGACCCAGCGGCTCACCGTGCCGGTCAAGGTCAGCGACCTGTCGTTCTGGGACGCCACCCACAATCGGGACGTCGTCTACAACGGCACCTATCAATTCCAGGTCGGATCCGACTCGGCGCACATCGCCGCGCGCTCTTCCGTACGGGTAATCGGAACCCTCGCCCCGAGGGTGACCGATGTGACGGTCCAGCCCGGTCAGGTCGTCTACGCACCTGGTGACCGGCTCGACCTGACCGGGGTCAACCCGTGGATCGGCGACGACACCGCGCAGGCCTCGTCGCATCAGGCCGCCGACCACGTGGTCGAGGCGGCCCTCTCGGATCACTCCTTCCTCGATCTCAAGAAGGCCCACGTCACCTACCGCAGCAGCGACACCCGGGTGGCCACGGTCAGTGCCGCCGGAACCGTCACCGCGCGCAGCAACGGCACCGCCACGATCAGCGCCACCGTCAACGGCGTGACCGGCAGCGCCCCGATCGTGGTCCGCTCGCCGTTCACCGTGTCGGCGCCGTCGCTCGTCCAGCCCGGCGCCACCTTCACCGTGACCACCTCACTGCCCAACCCGGCGGGAGCCGCGACACTGCACGACGTCGCGTTCTCGCTGCCCGCACCCGCCGGCTGGACCGTGGTGGCGGCCTCGCCGGCGTCGTTCCCGACCGTCCGGCCGGGACAGAACGCCTCCACCACCTGGACCGTCACGGTGCCGGCCGACGCGGCGCCGGCCGAGACCGACCTGGCCGGATCGGTGACGTTCACCGACGACACCGGGACGCACACGGTGAGCGGGAGCAGCCGGGTCTCGCTGCCCTACCCCTCGCTCGCGGCCGCCTACAACAACGTCGGGATCAGCGACGACAGCGACCCGGCGGCGGGCAGCCTGGACGGCGGGGCACTGAGCTACTCGGCCCAGGCGCTCGCGGCGGCCGGGCTCACCCCCGGTGCGCCGGTCACCCACGACGGCACCACGTTCACCTGGCCCTCCGTCGCCCCGGGGAAGCCGGACAACGTCGTCGCGAGCGGGCAGACGGTGGCGATCTCGGGGACCGGGCCGACGCTCGGCATCATCGGCACCGCCAACAACGGCACCGCCTCCGGCACCGGCACGATCACGTACGCCGACGGCAGTACCCAGCCGTTCGACCTCAGCTTCAGCGACTGGTGGGCCAACTCGGCCGCCCAGGGCAGTGACGTGCTGGTCTCCACGCCGTACATCAACAGCACCGGCGGCCGGAACGACCAGCGGGTCAGCATGTACTACGCGGCGATCCCGCTCGACCAGACCAAGGCGGTCAAGTTCGTCACGCTGCCCGACGTCAGCCGCGGCCCGGTCAGCGGCCTGGCCATGCACATCTTCGCGCTGGCCGTCAACCGGCCGCTGACCCTGACCGCGCCCACGTTGGCCGCTCCGGGCGACACGCTCACGGTGACCACCTCGCTGCCGAACGGGGCCGGCTCGCCGGCACTGTCCGACGTGGCGGTCACGTTGCGGGCGCCTTCCGGATGGACGGTCTCGGCGACGATGCCGCCGACCTTCCCCACCCTGCCCGGCGGCACCCCGGCGACCACGACGTGGAAGGTCTCGGTGCCCGCTGACGCCTCTCCGGGTGGTTACGCGCTGACCGCCGCCGCAGTCTTCACCGACGCCGGCGTCACCTCCCGGAGCACCGCATCGGGACCGGTTTCCTTGCCGCACCCGTCCCTGGCCGCCGCCCTCGACAACACCGGGATCAGCGACGACAGCGGCCAGACGGCGGCCAGCATCGACGGCGGCGGCTACAGCCTGTCCGCCCAGGCGCTGGCGGCGGCCGGGCTGACCCCGGGCGGGGCCTTCACCCACGACGGGATCGGCTTCGTCTGGCCGTCGGCCCATCCCGACAACATCGTCGCCAACGGTCAGACCGTGCCGCTGACCGGCTCCGGGTCCCGGCTCGGCATCGTCGGCACCAGCACGTACGGCGACGTGGCCGGCACCGCGGTGATCACCTACACCGACGGGACCACCCAGAAGTTCACGCTCGACCTCAACGACTGGTGGAACAACGCCCCGACCGCCGGCGGCGACATCCTGGCGACGCTGCTCCAGGTCAACACGGCCAACGGCAGCATCGTCCAGAACGCGAGCCTCTATGCGGTGACCGTCCCGCTGACCGCGGGCAAGACCGTTCGCTACCTGACCCTGCCGGCGATCTCGGACGGCGCCCATTCCGGCCAGCCGGCGATGCACGTCTTCGCGGCGGCCGTCGGTGGATAACGAGCGGAAATTGTCGTAGGTGGCTGCTTGACTGGCCCCCACCCAGTGCCGGGGTGGGGGCCGGCGGCGGCCCGTCCGGCGGCGGGCCGTCCGGCGGCGGCCCGTCCGGCGGGACAAGCCGATCGGGCCGGGCCACGGACGCTGGCTGCGCCAGGCGAACATGAGCGCGGGCGAGCCGGCCGACTACGTCTGCTACGGCTCGCGGAAGACCAGGCTGCTCGACCTCGCGCGGATCGCCGGCAGCCGCTGGGCGGTCGAGGAAGGGTTTCCAACCGGCCAAGAAGGTGGCCGGTCCGGACCGGTACGAGCACTGAGCCGTCTTCACGGTGACGGTGCTGGTCGCGGTCGGGCTCAACCCAGTGTCGACATAGGACGAGGCTCCCGGTAAGGCAGTGCGAACATGATGACCTTCGCCGACCGGGCCTATCAAAGGTGCTTACGGCAACATCGGACGCCCACTGCCACCGGCCTGCGCCGCGCTACCACGATCGGGCACGCCATCCTCCGTGCCACACCACATCGAGAACCCGACCTACGGAGGATGAAAAAGGCTCACCAGAACACGCGCGTGATACACGGATCCACAGCCCTCCGGGTTGCGCTTTGCTCATGGTGCCGGCCCCAATACGCTGGGCGCCGAGGTCAAAGACGACGAAGGGGCTGCAGCAGATGAGTCAGCGGGTGCAGGGGGTCATCTCGAGGGCCAAGGGGGCGCCGGTCGAGGTGGTGACGGTGGTCGTGCCCGACCCGGGTCCCGGCGAGGCGGTCGTGAAGGTTCAGACGTGCGGGGTGTGCCACACCGACCTGCACTACCGCGAGGGCGGCATCAACGACGACTTCCCGTTCCTGCTCGGGCACGAGGCGGCCGGTGTCGTCGAGTCGATCGGGGCCGGAGTGACCGACGTCAAGCCGGGTGACTTCGTGGTGCTCAACTGGCGGGCGGTCTGCGGCGACTGCCGGGCCTGCCGCAAGGGCAAGCCGTGGTATTGCTTCAACACCTTCAACGCCTCCCAGCGGATGACCCTGGAGGACGGCACCGAGCTGTCCCCGGCTCTCGGCATCGGCGCCTTTGTCGAAAAGACGCTGGTCCACGCCGGGCAGTGCACCAAGGTCGACCCGAAGGCGCGGCCGGCCGCGGTCGGGCTGCTCGGCTGCGGCGTGATGGCCGGCATCGGCGCGGCGATCAACACCGGCGGCGTGACCCGGGGCGACTCGGTGGCCGTGATCGGGTGTGGTGGGGTCGGCGATGGTGCGGTCGCCGGTGCGAAGATCGCCGGCGCGACCACGATCATCGCGATCGACACCGACGACCAGAAGCTCGAGTGGGCGCGGGGGTTCGGCGCGACCCACACGGTCAACGCGCGGGGCGTCGACGTGGTGGCCAAGGTGCAGGAGCTGACCGGCGGGTTCGGCGCCGACGTCGTGATCGAGGCGGTCGGCCGTCCCGAGACCTACGAGCAGGCCTTCTACGCCCGTGACCTGGCCGGCACCGTGGTGCTGGTCGGCGTGCCGACCCCCGAGATGAAGATCGAGCTGCCGCTGCTCGACGTCTTCGGCCGGGGTGGCGCGCTCAAGTCCAGTTGGTATGGCGACTGCCTGCCGAGCCGCGACTTCCCGATGCTGACCGAGCTCTATCTGCAGGGCCGGCTCGACCTCGACGCGTTCGTGACCGAGGAGATCCGGCTCGACCAGGTCGAGCAGGCGTTCGAGAAGATGCGCACCGGTGGGGTGCTGCGTTCGGTGGTCGTTTTCTGATGAGGGTCGATCACACTGTCATCGCCGGCACGTTCTCGCTCGACGGCCAGACCTTCGACGTCGACAACAACCTGTGGGTGATCGGCGATGACGTCTCCTGCGTGGTTGTCGACGCTCCTCACCGCGTACCGGAGATTTTGAAGGTGGTGGACGGCCGCAAGGTCACCGCCGTGCTGTTGACGCACGCCCATGATGATCATGTGAGGGTGGCGCCGGAGGTCGCCGCGGCGACCGGCGCCCCGATGTTCCTGCATCCGGCCGAGGAGCCGCTGTGGCGGCTGGTCCACCCCGATGTGCCGATGCCGCGGCCGCTCGCCGACGGGCAGGAGATCGCCGGCCTGACCGTGATCCACACGCCGGGGCACAGTCCCGGCGCGGTGTGCTTCTCCCTGCCGGACGAGAAGACGGTCTTCACCGGCGACACCCTTTTCCAGGGCGGCCCGGGCGCGACCGGCCGGTCGTACAGCGACCGGCCGACCATCGAGCGCTCGATCCGGGAGAAGCTGTTCACGCTGCCGCCCGAGACCGTGGTCCACACCGGCCACGGTCCCGACACCACGATCGGCGCGGAAAAGGATCAGCTGCGGGCGTAGGCCGGCACCGACCGGTCGGCCAGCAGGTCGAGTGAGAGGGCCGCGGTCCAGCCGAACGCCGGCGCGCCGAGGCCCTCCCCGGTCTTCGGGTCGAAGTATTCGAAGTGGCCGTTGCCGTGCACCAGCCGCAGCATCGATCGGCGCAGGTCCTCGGCGTCGTCGCGGTAGCCGTGTACCAGCATGCCCCGGCGCAGCAACCAGTTCATGTTGATCCAGATCGGGCCGCGCCAGTAGCGCTGGGTGTCGAAGTCGGGCGCCGTGCGGTCATAGCTTGGCACGGGCAGCAGGGTCTGCTCGGGCAGGCCGAAGCGGGCCGAGCGGGCCTCGGCCATGATCGCCTCGGTCTGGTCGGGCGGCAGGTCGGGCAGCATGAGCGGCATCAGCCCGCTCACACACTGGGCCGGGCTGAGCCGGCCGGTGCGCACGTCGCGGGCGTGGAAGGTGCGGGTCTGCGGGTCCCACAGCCGGGAGGCGATCGCCATGGTGATGCGCTGGGCCCGGTCGCGGTGCCGGCGGGCCTGGTCGCCGAGGCCGAGCACGCCGGCGATCTGGGCCAGCGACAGCTCGGCGGCGCCGAGGATCGAGTTGAACGACGGGCACTCGACCACGAAGCCGTGCCGCTGGGCGAGGTCGTGGTCGGAATAGTTGCCGTCGCGATAGTTGAGGACCAGCCCGATGTAGCGCGCGTAGTCGGTGTCGGTCGGCCGCTGGGCGGCGTCGGCCACCGCGAGGTCCCGCCGGCGGTACGTCTCGAGCAGCGACCGGTCGGCCGGCACGTTGGCCAGGGGCGGATCCCAGGAGGGGCTGTTGTCGAGCCCGGCCTCCCACGGGTGCACGATCGCGGCCAGGCCGGCGCCGCCCGCGTCGCGCCGGCCGAGCAGGTATTCCTGCTGGGCGACCAGGCGGGGATAGAGCCACTCCAGCTCGGTGTGGGCCTGCAGCGCGCACGCCGCACCGTGCCCCGACGCGTGGCGGTAGACCTCCCAGGCCGCGATCGCGTGCATCGGCGGCTGGACGATGCCGGTGCTGCCGCGGGCCGGCCGGCGGCCGTAGGCGGGCACGTTCCAGACGGCGGGCCCGGGAAAGTAGTCACCCTCGGCGGTCGCCGGGTCGAAGACGATGTGCGGCACGCGGCCGTCCGGCCACTGCGCCTCGAAGAGACTTCGCAGGTCGCGCCACGCGCGCGAGGGGTTGACATAGCCCAGCCCGATCGCGATGAACGCGGCGTCCCAGCTCCACTGGTGGGGATACAGCTTGCGGGAGGGGACCATGTGGTCGCCGGCCCAGTTGTCCTCGAGGACCCGGGCGGCGGAATTCCACAGTTCGGCCGACATCTCGGTCGCGGTCACGTGACTGCCCTTCCCGCCGCGGTCGCTGGTGAATCCTCTTCATCGTCAAGACAACGGCTCCGCTGAAGAGAACGTGCCGGTTGCAGCGGGATTTTTCAACGCCACTCGCCTCGCTGCATCATCCCTCCGGGCAGGTCTTGGCCGCTAGATGTTGATCTCTAGCCAGAGCCGGGTGCGGCGACCCGGGAGATAGGGCGAGTCGAGCCGCTTGGCGACCACGCCGGGCAGGCCCTGCTCGCGGGCGGCCTGGAGGGCATAGCGCCCGCCGCCGGGGAAAAAGGGCGGGGTCTGCCAGTGATCACCGGTCACCGCGAGGCCCTCCAGCAGTTCCCGGCGTTCGGCATAGCGCACGGCTTCCAGCGTCGCATGACCCTCCAGCCACAGCAGGTCGTATGACAAAAACTGGACAGGGTTCTGCTCGGCCGCGCGCCGGGCCGCGGCGGCGTCCTTCGGCGCCTGACGGCGCTCCAGCCGGGCGGGCGCGGGGTGCGGGCCGTCGAACGTCACGATCTCGCCGTCGAGGACGGCCTCGATCGGCGCCAGCGCCGGCCCCAGGGGCCGGATCTCCGGGAACCACGAGGTCAGATCGGCGCCGTCGGCTCCGGTGAGCCGCACCCTTCCCCCCGAGACGTACGCGGTGACGCGCCGGCCGCCCCACGCCATCTCATATCCCCACTCGGCGTCGTCGGCCGGCAGTGACCGGGCCCGGGTCGCCAGCATCGGGGCAACCTGCTCGGGCATCGGCTCCCAGCCCGGCTCGGGCGGGTCCATCCGGCGCACCATCCAGTCGGCGCCCTCGGTCTGGAAGAAGATGTAGCGCCCGTTCGTGCGCTCGCCGTGGAAGGTCACGCCGATCTCGTCGTCGCGCCACTTGTCGGCGTCGTACGTGCCCTGGTCGAAGATCGTCATGCGGCCGCCGCCGTACTCGCCGGCCGGGATCTCGCCGTGGAACGTCAGGTATTCCAGAGGGTGGTCCTCGGTGTGTTTGGCCAGGTGGTTGCGTTCCCGGTCGCGGGGCAGCCCGCGCGGCACGGCGAACGAGACGAGCACGCCGTCGCGCTCCAGGCGTACGTCCCAGTGCAGGCTGCGGGCGTGGTGCTGCTGGATGACGAACCGTCCGCGCCCGGTTTCGGCCGGATGTTGCCCGGGGATGGGCTCGGGGGTGCGCGAGGCCGTGCGTTTGCGGCGGTAGTCGTCGAGCCGGTCGGTCATCCATCCAATTCTGTCGTACCCCCGTGGCAGGGTGGCAGGCATGTACCGCGAACGAGCGTCGATGCTGCCGCACGTGATCGCGTGGCGTTCCGAGGTCGAGCCGGGCGACGCGCCGACCCGCGTCCTGCCCGACGGCTGCCTCGACATCATCTGGGCGTCCGGGCGCGTCTTCGTGGCCGGCCCCGACACGACGGCCCAGGCCCCGGGGCGGGCGCCGGTGGGTACCCGGCTCTTCGCGCTTCGGTTCGGCTCCGGCACCGGTCCGGGGGTGCTCGGGCTGCCCGCGTCCGAACTGACCGATCGTCAGGTGCCCCTCGACCAGTTGTGGCCGGCCCCCGACGCGCGGAGATTGGCCGAGTCGGCCGAGCCGCTCGCCGCGCTCGAAGCGGTTGCCGCGGCGCGCTGGCGGGAGCCCGACCGGGCGATGGTGGCCCTGGCCGAGGCGGTCCGGGCCGGGGTGACGGTCGGCGCCTTCGCCGAGCGGGCCGGGCTGAGTGCCCGGCACCTCCAGCGCCGGAGCAATGCCGCGTTCGGTTACGGGCCCAAGACCCTGCACCGGATTCTCCGACTACAGAGGGCGGTGGCCCTGGCTCGCGGCGGCGCACCGTTCGCCCGGGTCGCCGCCGACGCGGGCTATGCCGACCAGGCCCACCTCTCCCGTGAGGTGCGTGCGCTGGTCGGCGTCCCGCTGAGCTCTTATTTGGCCCACGCGAACAACTCGACCTGATAGCCGTCGGGGTCCCGCAAGATGGCGTAGCGCTGGCCCCACGGCGCGTCCCAGGGTGATTTGACGTTGTGAGATCCGGCACGCACCAGTTCGTCGTGCACGCGATCGACCTCGGACGCGTCCTCACAGAGGAAGGCGAAGCTCGGTCCGCCGGTCGACGGTGTCCAGTCCGGATCGAAGCCGCGCAGCGAGGCGTGGGTGTCCCACATGAGACGGATGCCACCGGGCAGCACCGCCTCGGCGTGCGGCTCGTGATCGGCCTCGGCCGCGATGTCCAGGCCGAGCCGGCGATAAAACGCGAGGGAGGTTGCCATGTCGGCCGCGGCGAGACCGATGCCGTTGAGTGTCGTAGCCATGTCGGCGACGCTAATCCCGGACGAGCCGGGCGTCTTGAAGGAATCGGACGGGCCGATGATCGCGGGTTTCTTCGATCGGTGGCTCGGGGTAGTGTCTTGGCTCCGAGGCGTGTCCGACGGGTGGGAGGCGGTGCCGCGATGACGTTGCGCATCCTCGTGGTGGGCGCCGGCATCGCAGGACTGGCCACGGCTCGCGCCCTGCGTCTGGCCGGGTTCCGGCCCGAGGTGGTCGAGGAGCTCCCGGCCACCATGTCACCCAAGGCCGGCATCTATCTTCCCGGCAACGCCTCCCGCGCCCTGCGCCAGCTCGGCCTCGACGCGCCGCTGCGCCCGCTCGGCGACCTCATCTTCCGGCAGGTCTTCCTCGACTCCCGCGGCCGCTCGCTGTTCGAGATGGACGTGGCCGCCCTCTGGGCCGGCGTCGGCGAGTCCCGCGCCCTGTCCCGGGCCGACCTTCAGCAGGTGCTGCTCACCGGGGTCGGCGGCGAGGTCCGCTACGACACCGCGGTCAAGGCGCTGGAGGTCTTCGACCGCACCGCCAAGGTCGAGTTCGGCGACGGCAGCGTCTCGGAATACGACCTGGTCATCGGCGCCGACGGGCGCCGTTCGACGATCCGGGTCCAGTCCGGGCTGGGCGGCCCGGCCGTCCCGACCGGCCAGATCGTCTACCGGGCGGTGGTCGGCGGCGGGCCGCCGCTCAGCGATTGGACGTCACTGCTCGGCCGCCGGGCCTCGTTCGCCGCGATGCCGATGGGCGGCCGCAAGATCTACTGCTACGCCGACGAGACCGCGCCCGACTCGCCCGACCCCGAAGACCCGGTCGCCCACCTGCGCGAGCTGTTCGCCGGATTCGGCGGCCCGGTGCCGGCGATCCTCGCCGCGGTCGAGAAGGTGCAGGTCGCCCGCACCGACGAGGTGGTCATCGACGCCTGGTCGCGCGGGCCGGTGCTGCTGGTCGGCGACGCCGCCCACGCCACCGCGCCGACGCTGGCCCAGGGCGCCGCGATGTCCTTCGAGGACGCGGTCGTGCTGGGCGAGGAGGTGCGGGCCCATCCCGACGCCGTGCCCGACGCGCTCCGGGCATATGAAGAGCGCCGCCGGCCCCGCTGTTCCGAGGTGCGCGACCGCACCCGGGAGCGCGACCGCACCCGCGACGTGCCGCCCGCGCTGCGCGACCCCATGCTGCGCAGACGTGGCCTGCGTATCTTCACGGAACAGTACGGAGCTCTCGTGCCGCCCCTCTGACGGCGATCACCTCTTTGGTCACCCCGCGCCCGGCGGGGGTGGGTGGGGGACTATTCTGCCTGCGAGGTACGCCTTTCCCTACGGACGTACTGAGTGGGACAAACGAGACAACGGAGGCTATTCGTGACGACCGTTGCGCCTAAGCCGATCGTGACCCGGCCATACCCGGTCCGACGGCAGGTCAAGGGTTCGGCGATCGCCCGGATCTTGCGCACGACGGACGCGAAGCAGATCGGGATCATGTATATGATCACGGCCTTCGTGTTCTTCATGCTGGGCGGCCTGATGGCGCTGCTGATGCGTGCGGAGCTGGCCCGCCCGGGCATGCAGTTCCTGTCGCCCGAGCAGTACAACCAGCTGTTCACGATGCACGGCACGATCATGTTGCTGTTCTTCGCGACGCCGATCGTGTTCGCCTTCGCGAACTTCGTGGTGCCGATCCAGATCGGCGCGCCCGACGTGTCGTTCCCCCGGCTCAACTCGTTCGCCTACTGGCTCTACCTGTTCGGTGGCACGATCGCGGTCGGCGGGTTCCTGACCCCGGGCGGCGCGGCCGACTTCGGCTGGTTCGCCTACACGCCGTTGAGCGACTCGCTGCACTCGCCGGGCATCGGCGGCAACATGTGGGTGGTCGGCCTGGCCCTGTCCGGCCTCGGCACCATCCTCGGTGGTGTCAACATGATCACCACGATCCTGACCCTGCGCGCGCCCGGCATGACGATGTTCCGCATGCCGATCATGACGTGGAACATCCTGGTCACCAGCCTGCTGGTGGTCATGGTCTTCCCGTTCCTGGCCGCCGCGTTGTTCGCGCTCGCCGCCGACCGCATCCTGGGTGCCCACGTGTTCGACGTGAGCACCGGTGGGCCGATGTTGTGGCAGCATCTGTTCTGGTTCTTCGGCCATCCCGAGGTCTACATCGTCGCCCTACCGTTCTTCGGCATCATCACCGAGGTCATTCCGGTGTTCAGCCGTAAGCCGGTGTTCGGCTACAAGGGTCTGGTCGCCGCGACCCTGCTGATCGCCGCCCTGTCGAT
>NZ_JBFBAD010000201.1:0-13686 GCF_040682075.1 Actinoplanes sp. NPDC051411
CGCGCCCCCGGGGCCCGCGCCGGGCGGGCCGCGCCGATCCGGTGGACGGCATGATTCGGCGGCTCCCGGCACTCGCTACGGCTTCGGCGCCGGGCTGCTGCTTGCCGGCAGCGGCGCGGGCCGCGCCCCGGCCGCGTCCGGGAACATCGTCACCGCGGTGACGATGCCGAGGACGAAGCCGATGACGACGCAGACGAGGACCAGTTTGACCATGATCGAGAAGCTCGACAGGACCTGCATGAGAATTCCCTCCCCCACTCAGTTCCGGGGGCGGACGCACGAGTCCGATACACAGGTTTGATACGAATTTCGCGGGCGGGGCGTACCGTCACGTGAGTCAGGCCCCTCGGGGCGGTGACGAGTCGTCTGCTGATGCCCGTGCCTCTTCGCGCGGGCATCGCCGTCTCTAGGGAATCACCTCCCTTTTTCACTTCTGGCGGGTCGGCCCCCGGCTGTTGCCGCAACCGGGGGTACCGTGCAACCCGTAATTTGAGTCTGTCAGAATGGGATTCCCAAAAACAGCGCTTGCAGCAGTGTGATCCCACAGATTGAACTGCGACACACCGGAGGTACCGGCATATGCCCGGCATGACGGGCCCAATCGTTCCCCGCCGGCGTCTGGCCGAGGAGCTCAAACGGCTCCGCGGCCAGGACGGACGCAGCCTGGAGGAGATCGCGCAATCGCTGCTCATCTCCACGTCCAAGCTGTCCCGGCTCGAGAACGGTCAGGGCAGCCCGCAGGCCCGGGACGTGCGCGACCTGATCCGGGCGTACGGGGTGGACGAGGCCCTGGGCTCGCGGATGATGCGCTGGGTGACCCAGGCCCGGCGGCAGGGCTGGTGGAGCGACTACGAGTTCACCCCCGGGGGGTTCACCAGCGGCCTCGACGTCCACGTGGCGTACGAGTCGGAGGCGTCGGTCGAGCGGGCGTACACGATGCCGTTCTTCCCGGCGCTGCTGCAGACCGAGGCGTACGTGCGCGCCCTCTACCGGTCGCTCGAACCGTGGCGCGGCAACGACGAGGTCGACGAGCTGATCCGCCTGCGCAAGCGCCGCCAGGAGCTGCTCGGCACGCCGGAGGGGCGGCCGCCGCTCGACCTGGTCGTGGTCTGCCACGAAAGCGCGCTGCGGCAGGTCGTCGGCGACAAGCAGATCCTCCACGACCAGCTGCGGGCCATCGACGCCGCGTTCGACCGGGACAACGTCGAGCTGCGCATCCTGCCGTTCGACACGTCGCCGCCCTTCACCTCCACCTGCATGTACACCTATTTCGAGTTCGCCGACTCGCTCGACCGCGACGTGGTGCACATCGAAACCCACGCCGGCTACCGGCTGCTCGAAACGACCGAGAGCCTCCAGCAGTACCGCCGCTACTTCGACGAACTGCTGCGCCGTTCGTTGTCAGTGCGAAAGTCCCGCGACCTGATCCGCTCGCGCATCCGCGAGCTCGACCGAATATCCGAGGCCCCATGATCACCGACCAGCAGGCGACGGCGCTGGAGCGCGTCCGGCAGGAGCTGACCGACCGTGGCTACGCGGTCGCCGGCGACACCGATCTCGGGCTCGACCCCGAGATCCGGCGGCACATCGTGCAGAACTACTTCACCGAGAAGGTTCTGGAAAGCGACCACCCGGCGGTGCACCTCGACCGCGACCGGGCCCGCGACGTGATCCGCTACGCCTGGGACGGCGATCACCTGAGGGTGCGCGAGAACGACCGGATCGACATCATCAACCGCAGCGGCTTCGCCGGGCCCCGCACGCCCAACCGGGTGGAGCTTCTCCGCGAGGGCTACATGGAGACCTGGGTCCGCGCGATGATCGGGCTGATCCCGCCCCACCTGCGCCAGGCCGAGGGCACCTTCGGCGTCAACTTCATGCGCACCCGCACCACGGTCGTCTCCGGCCCGCACCACGACGACGAGGAATACGTGATCGTCTACGTGGCCGACAAGCACGGCGAGGGCGCCGAGACCACGCTGCACGACGTGGCCGACCCGTCGAAGATCATCCACCGGGTCACGCTCGCCCCCGGCGACCTGATCGTCTTCCGCGACGCCGCCTACCTGCACAACGCCTCGCCGCTGACCGGCGGCCACGCCCAGCGCGACGCACTTGTTTGCACCGTGAACTACCCGGACACGTACCCCCTTCACTGAGCGCCCCTAGAATCCGACCATGACGAGCCTTGCCGACCAGGTGATCGCCGCGCTCCGCAGCGGACACGACGATCTCGCCGCGTACGCCGCGGCCCTCACTCCCGATGACCTCACCGCGCCGTCCGGCGCGTCCGAGTGGAACGTCTCGCAGGTGCTCAGCCACCTGGGCAGCGGGGCGGAGATCAACCAGGCCGCCGTCGAGCGGGCCCGCACCCGGGCCGGCTCCCCGCCGGACGGTTTCAACCAGGGCGTCTGGGCCCGCTGGGACGCGATGAGCCCGGTCACCCACCGGGACGCGTTCCTCGCCGCGAACGGCTCGCTCGTCGAGCTGTACGAGTCGCTGACCGCCGACGAGCGCCGCGACCTGCGGATCGACCTCGGGTTCCTGCCCGCCCCGGTCGGCGTGGGCGAGGCCGGCCGGATGCGGCTCAACGAGTTCTCGCTGCACACGTGGGACGCCAAGGTGGGCGCCGACCCGGCCGCCACGGTCCCGGCCGACGCGGTGCCCCTGCTGTTCGAGGCGATGGCCGGACTGATCGGCTGGATCGCCAAGCCGGACGCCCTCGGCGGGAAGTCGGGCTCGCTGGCGATCGTCACGAGCGACCCGGCGCGCGAGTTCGGGCTCGAACTGGGCGAGAAGGTCGCACTCACCGACCGGCCGGCCGCGGCCGACGGCACCCTGCGCCTTCCGGCCGAGTCCTGGCTGCGACTGATCACGGGCCGGCTCTCCCCGGAGCACACCCCGGCCGGCGTAGAGATTGATGGACCTCTTTCCCTCGACGATCTTCGGAAGGTTTTCCCGGGCTTCTAGGTGCGACAACGGATCCGGCCGGCCCGCGAGGGCCGGTTCGGGTCTGGCACCGTACGGCCACTCGGAGTGAGGATGGCGGGATGATCGATTCCCGCACCGACGCCGCCCGGCTCCCCCGATGGCTGCTCGACGAGTTGTCCACCGTGCCGTCGTACGACGGTTTCGCCGGGGTCGACGAGCTGCACGCCGGCCTCCGCGGGATCGCCGACCGCTATCCCGACATCGCCGGCCTGCGGCGATGCGGCAGCTCCCGGCAGGGAGACCCACTCTGGTGCCTCACCATCCACCGCCGCCCGGGCGAGGAGCCGGGCGCCGCCCCGGAGGCGCTCGCCTTCGGACTCCCCCACCCCAACGAACCGATCGGTGGGCTGACCGCACTCCACCTCGCCGAGCGGCTGTGCTCCGACGCCGATCTCCGCGCCCGCCTCGGCCACCGCTGGCGGATCGTGGACTGCGCCGACCCGGACGGGCTGCGGCTCAACGAGGGCTGGCTGCGGGGGCCGTTCACCCGCGCCCACTACGCCCGGCACTTCTACCGTCCGGCCGGAAACGATCAGGTCGAGTGGACGTTCCCGATCAACCACGAGGACGCGTACTTCGACGACCCGATCCCGGAGACCCAGGCGCTGATGCGGCTGATCGACGAGCACCGGCCCCAGCTCGTCGCGTCGCTGCACAACAGTGAACTGGGCGGGGCGTACTACTGGCTCAGCCGGCCCGAGCCGGCGCTGCACCCGGTGCTGCAGGAGGTGCCGGCCCACCTCGGGATCCCGCTGCACCGCGGCGAACCGGAGGCGCCCGACCTGGTGCTGCTCGACGACGCGATCTACGAGGCGACGGCGCTGGCCAAGGTCTACGAGCAGACGCGACAGCGGGGCGAGCCGTGGCTCTACGGCGGCGGAAGCACCACCTGGTATGCCAACCGCTGGGGCGCGCTGATGCTGGTCAGCGAGCTGCCGTACTGGCACGATCCGCGCGCGGCCCACACCGACCCGTCCGGCATCACCTACGCCGCGGCGCTCGCCGGCAACGCCGAGGCGATGGTTGAGGTCGCGGAGTTGCTCACGCGTACGTTAGCGGCCGTGGAAAGGCACCTCCTGGCGCCGGATTCCCCTTTCTGGCGGGCCAGCCGCTTCTTCGCCCGGGTGCTCGACGAAGTCGGGCCGGCCCGGCTGGCCCGCAGCCGCCGCCCCGACTCGGCCCGGCCGGCCACCGTCGCGGAGGCCAACTCGCTGGCGCTCAACGTGCACGAATGGCGGTTGCGCTACTGCGGGATCCTGCTTCGCGCACTGCGCGGCGAGGCCGCGGTGGGCAATGTGCGGGCGCCGGTCCGGGCCGCCTTGGGCGAGGTCGAGCAGACGTACGCGACGTGGCTGCTCGAGGACGCCGAGACCGCCGAGCTGGAACCGATCGAGATCCGCCGGCTGGTCGGCGTGCAGTACGCCGCGACGATAGCCGCGGCGGCACACCTCACCGGGACCCTGTGAGCCTCGGCAGCAGTGCGGGCACCCGGCGCATGTGCTCGGCGTAGGCGGGCCGCCGGGCCAGCGACCGCCGGTCCATCATCGGCACACTGACCAGCGCGAACAGCAACACCATCAGGATCGGCCCGGCGACCGTCCACCCCCACGACGGCGCCGCGGCCAGCCCGAACAGCCACAACCCCCACCAGAAGGTGATCTCGCCCAGATAGTTGGGGTGCCTCGAGACCCGCCAGAGCCCGCGGCCGGCGACCTTCCCGCGGTTGCCCGGGTCGGCGGTGAATCGGCGCAGCTGGATGTCGGCCACCGCTTCGACGACGATCGCCGCCACGGTGACCACGGCCGCGACCGCATCGATCCCATTGAGTCTTCCGCCGCCGAACGCCGGCCAGACCGCGAGCAGCCCGGCGAAGACGACCAGCGTCGGCATCAGCTGAATGCCGGTCAGGCTGACGAGCCACCACGGTGCCCGGCCCTGCCCGCGGATCCGCACGTACCGCCAGTCCTCGTGGCCGAGCCCGCGCCAGCCGAGCGCCCAGTTGGCGGTCAGCCGGGCCGCCCAGACCAGCACCAGGACGTCGACGATCGCCGCGCGGGCACCGAGATGGCTCGTCCAGGCGAGCACGACGACGGGCGGGGCGACACTCCAATAAGGGTCGTAGAGACTGGAATTGCCGGCCACCATCGACGCCAGGAAGACGACCAGGGTCGCGGCGATGTCGGCCCAGAACGTCACGGTCAGCGGATGATGCGTCCGGAGAACCTCGGCGACCGCCCAGGCCACCCCGCCGGCCACCAGATAGGTGACGGCGACGACCACGAACCCGGTCGCCCGCGACGCGCCATCCAGCCCGCGCCCGACCCGATAATCCACTGCCACGTGATCACTGTGCTCGTCCGCGCCGCGATCCCGCTAGTGTCCGGAGCGTGAGCTATCCGAAGGACCCGCGGGTCGACGCGTTCATCGCGGCCCTGCCCGGCTGGCAGCAGGCCGTCTGCCGCGAGGTGCGCGATCTCGTCCACGCCGCCGACCCCGCGGTCGAGGAGACCATCAAGCGCACCGACCGGCCGTACTTCGTGCTGGCCGGCAACATCTGCGCCTTCCAGGCGGCCAGGACCCACGTCAACATCTTCCTGTACGACGGCGCGATCGTCCCCGACCCGGACGCCATCATCACCGGCGGCCACGACAACAAGACGGCCCGCACGGTCGCCGTCCACGAGGGCGGCTCGGTGCCGGCGACGCCCCTGCTGGCCATGTTCCGCCAGATCATCGCCAACAACCGGGCCGGCGGCTGGCGCAGACTGAAGGCGAGCCCGTGACCGGCGTCCCCGCCCGCGCCCTGACCGACGACGACCACGCCCTGATCGCCTTCGCCCGCGCCATCGTCGACGCCAACACCGACGGCGAGGCCGGCGTCCACACGATGGGCGCCGCGGTCCGGGGCACCGACGGCCAGATGTACGGCGGCATCAACCTCTACCACTTCCTGGGCGGGCCGTGCGCGGAGCTGGTGGCGCTCGGGCACGCGCGCGCGTCGGGCGCACGCGCGCTGTCGACGATCGTGGCGGTGGGCAACTTCGGCCGGGGCCCGGTGGGCCCGTGCGGCCGGGACCGCCAGATCCTCTTCGACTACCACCCGCGGATCCGGGTGATCCTGCCGACCCCGGCCGGCATCCGCACGGTCCGCATCGTCGACCTGATGCCGCTGGCCGCCCGCTGGACCGTCGACGAGGGAACCCAGGAGTTCGACCCCTCCCTCTTCGAGTAGGCCTACGGCACCGGGTCGTCATCGGTCGGGGAGCCGGACGACAAAGCGTCGCAATGCGATTGGCAGGCTTCCGTCATCCGGTGGGGTGCGGGCTGGCCGCGTGGTGGGCGGCGAGGAGGTCGCCGCCGAAATCGCCCCGGGGACGGCGGAGGACGGTGTGGGCGTGGCCGTCGCCGTCGGCGGTCTGGTCGAACTCGATCAGGAGGTCGGGGCCCTGGATGCGGTAGTACTGGCGCAGGCCCGGCTGGGGCGGCCCCTCCCACGCGAAGTGCAGGTCGTCGGTGTGCAGGCGCTCGGCCACGGCGTCGGGCAGGCGGCCCAGGTACGCCGCGGTCAGCTGGTCGAGCAGGGCCCGTTCGCCCGGGCGCAGGTCCTGCCGGGCCACGCCCCGGGGCTCGATCGTGCGGGCTCGGGGCTCCACGCCCGTGCGGATGTCCCACGGGGCGTCCGGGCTGACGATCGCCCGGTCGCGGGTCGCCGGGGTCATGCTCAGCAGCAGCTCGCGGCCCAGATCCTCCTCGACGCCGAGCGGCCGCAGCACCGGGCGCCCGCCCAGGTCGACCCGGGCCGGGTTGGCGCCCAGGAAGAGCGGCGCCGGGGAGATCACGCCGTCGGCCACGGTCATGGTGACCGACAGGTGGTGGCCCTCGAAGCGCCAGCCCCAGCGGTCGTCGCCGGGGGTGCCGAAGACCAGCATGCGGTAGTCCTCGCTGTGCCGGCCGTTGCGGTAGCCCTCGCGGCGGTCGAGCACCTCCTCCAGCCCGATGATCGCCATGGTCTGGGCGAACGCGGCCGGGCTGAGGCCGGTGGCCAGCAGGCGGAACACGGCCTTGCGGGCGGCGGTGCCGAGGCCGGCCAGGAGCAGGCCGGGCCGCTTCTCGGGGCGGTATTCGATCCAGCGCCGGTCGTCGTCGGCGTCGAACGGCCGGGTGCCGTCGGCGCGCTGCCGGTCGTCGAGGGCGGCGAGCAGTGCGGCGCCCAAGCGTTCCATGTCCTCAGCCACGTTCCCACCCTAGATGGGCCGGGCTGCGGTCCAGCGCGAAGCTTGTCGCGGCCAGGGCCAGGCCGAGGACGCCGAGGATGGCGCCGGTCCACGAGGGAGCGCGGTAGCCCAGGCCGGCGGCGATCACGACGCTGCCCAGGGCGGCGCCCAGGCTGTTGGCGATGTTCATGGCGGACTGGTTGACCGCGGCGCCCATCAGCTGGGCGCCGGGCGCCACCGCGATCAGCCGGGCCTGGAGCGCCGGGCCGAGGAACAGGCTGGTCGCGCCGAGCAGGAACGCGCCGGTGAAGAGGCCGGCCGGGGAGCCCGCGGTGGCGCCGAAGAAGACGATGGCGACGATCATGCCGGCGAAGCCGAGGAGCATGGCCCGGCGGAGGTCGCGGTCGGCATACCAGCCGCTTTCGCGGCATCCGTGCGGTGAGGGCGGCGATCAACGGTGCGCCTACGACCACCCCCAAGGCGTACGCGGTGATCATCCAGCCGGCGTGGGCGACGGCGTCCGAGCTGTTGGTCGCGTATCGGGACCGGAGTACGTCGTGCGCGATCTGCGGCAGGAGGCCGGCCGGCACGAACTCGGTCAGGCCGATCGCGACCGCGCCCAGGGCCAGCGCGAGCAGCGCCGACCAGCGGCCCGGTCGCCGTGCTCGCGCTGGCCGGGGTGGTCTGGGCGCGGCCGCTCCCCCGCGGCGCGGCCCACTGGACGAAGGTTCCGCTGGTGGCCGGTCTGGCCCTGCTGGCCGTCGCGGTCGCCCGGCCGTACGGCGACGGGCTCCTCACCGACGCTCCGACCGCCGCCGCCTGCGCGGGCATCGGCACCGGCGTGCTCGGGCGCGCCGGTCGCCTGATCCGGTGGGGCAACCTCCCGGTGGCCGGCTTCGCGGTGCTGGTGATCGTGACCGGGGTGCCCTATCCCATCCGCTGGCTCAGCGGCCAGTCGCACCACCAGCCGCCGACCCGGTTGAGCTCGGGGTCGTTCGCGAAGTCGGGTTCGCCGAGCTCGGCGATCCGCTCGGCGGCGAAGATCTCGGCGTCGTCCTTCGGGTAGTAGCCGATCGCCTCGCCCTCGGCCAGCGACCACCAGCGGCGGGTGTTGCGGCTGACGCCCCAGACCAGGCGGAAGCCCGGGCTCGGCGCGGACAGGCACGCCTCGACGAGCCGGGCGCCGTCGTCCGGGGAGAGCCAGGTGGCCAGGCCGCGGTTGGCCGGCGGTACGGGGAACCACAGCCCGACCCGCACGCAGACGATGTCGAGTCCGAAGCGGTCGACGTAGAGCCGGGCCAGGGACTCGATGGCGGCCTTGCTCCAGCCGTACAGCGTGTCGGGGCGCGGCGGCAGGTCGGCCGGCATGCCGTCGGGGTAGGTCGCGTCGTCGCGGACGTGGAAGCCGGCGGCGTGGGTCGAGGAGGCGATCATCACCCGGCTGATGCCCCGCTTGCGGGCGGCCTCGAGCAGGTTGTAGGTGCCGAGGGCGTTCGCGCGCAGCACCTCGCCCGCGTCCGCCTCCTTGCTCTGGCCGCCCAGGTGGACGATCGCGTCGACGCCCTCGCAGGCGGCCAGCACCGCGTCGTGGTCGGCGAGGGAGGCCAGGACGACCTCCTCGGGGCCGGTCACCTCCAGCTCGGGCGGTCGCACCACGTCGAACAGCCGCAGCGTGCGCCCCTCGGCGGCCAGCCGCGGCCGCAGCGAGGTGGCGACCTTGCCCGCTCCGCCGGTGATGAGGATGCGCTGCGCCATCGATGCCTCCCGATGCTCGAACCCGACGGGCTGCGAGCATAGCAGGGATCCGCGTACGTAACTGTCGTCCACATACTTGGACTTGACCGGGTGCACCGTCTCCCCTAGCTTGAATCGAATCCATCATCGGGACGGGGTTCACATATATGGACGGGGTGGTCATGCGGAGGATCGGGTTCATCGGGCTCGGCGTGATGGGGGCGCCGATGGCGGAGCGCCTGATCAAGGCCGGCTTCGAGGTCACCGGCCACACGCGCCGCCAGGCCGGGCTCGACCGGCTGGCCGCGGCGGGCGGTCGCCCCTCGACGAGCGTCGCCGAGGCGACCCGCGGCGCCGACGTGGTGATCACCATGCTTCCCGACTCCCCCGACGTGGCCGAGGTGGTGCTCGGACCGGACGGGGTGCTGGCCAACGCGGCCGCCGGAACCGTGCTGATCGACATGAGCACCATCCGTCCGCAGACCGCCCAGCAGATCGCGGCGGCCGCGGCCGAGCTGCGGGTCGACGCGCTGGACGCGCCGGTCTCGGGCGGCGAGCAGGGCGCGATCGAGGGCGTCCTCTCGATCATGGTCGGCGGCGATCCGGCGGCGCTGGAAAAGGTCCGCCCGGTGCTGGAACATCTCGGCACGACCATCGTGCACGCCGGCCCGGCCGGATCGGGTCAACTGGTCAAGGCGGCCAACCAGCTGGTCGTCGCGGGCACGATCGAGCTGGTGGCCGAGGCGATCGTGCTGCTCGAGGCCAGCGGCGTCGACCCGGCGGCCGGCCTGCGGGTGCTCGGCGGCGGCCTGGCCGGCAGCACCGTGCTCGACCGGAAGGGGACGGCGATGCTCGAACGGCGGTTCACCCCGGGCTTCCGGGTCGACCTGCACCACAAGGACCTCGGCATCATGCTCGACGCGGCCCGCGCCTCGGGCACGATCGTCCCGCTCGGCGCGGTCGTCGCCCAGCTGATGGCCTCCCTGCGAGCACAGGGCGACGGCGGCCTCGACCACGGCGCGCTCCTGCGGGGGGTCGAGCGGCTGTCCGGGCGTACGGAAAAAGGCGCCGGCCAAGCCGGCGGTGCCCGATGAGCGTGCGGGCCCGGCTGGCCGCCGGAGAAACCCTTTTCGGTACGTTCCTGGGGCTCGGCTCGTCGCTGGCGGCCGAGGCGTGCGCGGTCTCCGGTTTCGACTGGCTGCTGGTGGATCTCGAGCACGGTGGCGGCGACGAGCGTGCCCTGCTTCAGCAACAGCTGGCCGCCGAGGCCCGCCGGGTGCCGATGCTGGCCCGGGTCGAATCGGCCGAGCGCATCCGCACCGGACGCCTGCTCGACGCCGGGGTCGCCGGCATCATGTTCCCGCGACTCGAAACGGTCGACGACGTCCGGGACGCCGTGCGGCACCTGCGCTATCCGCCCGAAGGCGACCGCGGGGTCGCCACCTACAACCGGGTGTACGACTTCGGCCTGCGCCCCGAAGGCCTGGCCACCGCCAACGCCGGGATCGTCGGCGTCGTCCAGGTGGAGAGCCGGCGGGCGGTCGACGTGGTGGCCGGGATCGCCGCGGTCCCGGGC
This sequence comes from Actinoplanes sp. NPDC051411, assembly GCF_040682075.1. Taxonomy (NCBI): domain Bacteria; kingdom Bacillati; phylum Actinomycetota; class Actinomycetes; order Micromonosporales; family Micromonosporaceae; genus Actinoplanes; species Actinoplanes sp. NPDC051411. The sequence goes on from NZ_JBFBAD010000201.1 coordinate 10,516, forward strand.
GTCGACGTGCTGTTCGTCGGGCCGCGCGACCTGTCGACCGACCTGGGCTGCCCCGGGCGGTTCGATCATCCGGACTTCGTGGCCGCGCTCGACCAGGTCCTCGCCGCGGCCAAGGACGCGGGGATCGCGGCCGGGATCCTGGCCGGCGACGCCGCGCAGGCGGCGGCCTACCGCGACCTCGGGTTCCGCTTCGTCGGAGTGGGATCCGACGCGTCGCTGCTGGCCCGGGCGGCGGCCGACGCGGTGAAACGGTTGCGCTAGGAGTGGCGGCGGGGGCGTCCACGTCCGTGGGCATCCCGCGACTCCTATGATCAGCCGGTGACAGGGCACGCCCCCCAAGGGGCAAAACTCGCGGTAGTGGTGGGCGCGCTCGGCGTCGTCTTCGGCGACATCGGCACCAGCCCGATCTACACGCTCCAGACGGTGTTCAGCCCGGCCGATCCCCATCCGGTGCCGATCAACACCGCCAACGTGTACGGCGTGGTCTCGCTGATCTTCTGGTCGGTGATGATCGTCGTGACCGGCACCTACGTGCTGCTCATCACCCGCCTCGACAACGACGGCGAGGGCGGCATCATGGCCCTGATCACGCTGCTGCGGCGGGCCGGCAGCGCCAAGCGCGGCAAGCTCGCCCTGGGCATGGCCGCGCTGGGCATCTTCGGCGCCTCACTGTTCCTCGGCGACAGCATGATCACCCCGGCCATCTCGGTGCTCTCCGCGATCGAAGGCGTGAAGGTCGTGGCGCCCAGGCTCGGCGAACTGGTCGTCCCGATCACCGCCGTGATCATCGTCTGGCTGTTCCTGGTCCAGCGGCGGGGCACCGCCGCGGTCGGCCGGCTGTTCGGACCCATCATGATCTTGTGGTTCGCGACCATCGGGGCGGCCGGGATCAGCGGCATCGCCCGCCAGCCGGCCATCCTCAAGGCACTGTCCCCGACGTACGCGATCAGCTTCCTCGCCGGACACTTCGACATCGCGTTCTTCGCCCTCGCCGCGGTCGTCCTGTCGATCACCGGCGCCGAAGCCCTGTACGCCGACATGGGCCACTTCGGCCGCAAGGCGATCGTGCGGGGCTGGCTGCTCCTGGTCCTGCCCGCCTGCACCCTGAGCTACTTCGGCCAGGGCGCGATCGTGCTGCACGACCCGGCCAAGCTCAGCAGCCCGTTCTTCCTGCTGCTGCCGAGCTGGGGGCGGCTGCCGATGGTCTTCCTGGCCACCGCGGCGACGGTCATCGCGGCCCAGGCGGTGATCACCGGCGCCTACTCGGTGGCGTCGCAGGCCGCGCAGCTGGGCTACCTGCCGCGACTACGGGTGCAGCACACGTCCGAGTCGACGATGGGCCAGATCTACGTACCGTGGATCAACTGGCTGCTGCTGGTCTCGGTGCTCACGCTGGTCTTCGCGTTCCGCACCTCGGCCGCGCTGGCCGCCGCGTACGGCATGGCGGTGACCGGCACGATCACCATCGCCACCCTGTTGTTCTTCTTCGTCGCCCGCCAGCGCTGGCACACCCCGGTGTGGCTGCTGGTCGCCGGCGCCACCCCGCTGCTGCTGGTCGACCTGCTGTTCGTGGCGGCCAACCTGACCAAGCTGGTGCACGGCGGATGGCTGCCGCTGCTGATCGGCCTGACCGCGTGGACGGTGATGACGACCTGGCAGCGCGGACGGGCGATCGTCACCGCCGAGCGCAAGAAGCGCGAGGGCTCACTGCGCGAGTTCATCGACGAGCTGCGCGACAACCGGTCGGCGACGGTCCGGGTGCCGGGCACCGCGGTCTTCCTCAACCGTGGCAAGGAGACGGCACCGCTGGCGATGCGGGCCAACGTCGAGCACAACCACGTACGTCACGAACACGTGCTGATCATCGCGATCCAGACCGACCCGGTGCCCCGCGTGCCGGCCGACGACCGCATCGTCGCCGACGACCTCGGCTACGCCGACGACGGCATCAGCCACGTCACGGTCCGCTTCGGCTACATCGAGACACCGAACCTGCCCGCGGTGCTCCGCGCCCTCGACCCGGGCACCACCGAGGGCCGCCTCGACCTGGAACACGCCTCCTACTTCCTGTCCAAAATCGAGCTGCGCCGGGGCGACGCGCCGACCATGGCCGACTGGCGCAAGCGCCTGTTCATCGCCACCTCCCACATCACGGCCGACGCGGCCGAGCACTTCGGCCTGCCCCGCGAGCGCACGGTCATCATGGGTTCGCACATCGAGGTCTAGCTCACTGAGGTGTCCTGTTGTTCGATCGGCGCCGCGGGCTCGCCGGTCCCGGTGAGGCGACCACGGCCGGCGGCCGCCTCACCGACAGCGGAGTCCCCACTTCGCGGGGTCAGCTCCGGGCCAAGGCGATGATCAGGCCGGTCACGGCGCTGATCAGAGCGGCGAGCGCCAGGAGAAGACCCCGGGCGGCGTGGATGCCGCTAATCACCGTATGTGAAACTCGCGGTGACGGTTCGTTGTCCGAGCTGGGCGGTCTTGTTACGGTCATGGCGATGCCTCCTGTGGGCTGGCGTGTCCCGGGCAGGTGATCGGAAACGGCATCCGTGGTCAAGACGGGTGCCGTTTCGCGTGGTGCAAGTCCGCCATCGCTACTGCGGGTGACATCCGGCGAACTTACGTCCATAACCGTACGTGTCAGACCCCATACTTAAGCAAGTCAAAGCCGGGGAAAGAAGTATGAGTAAGTGCGGATGAATGCCACATTCACGCACTACTACTTCTTGCGCATGGCGCATCCCTTACCGTTGCCGGCGAGCACTGAGGGCGAGATTCCCGCCGAGAGGCATAACCCCGGGTTTCCCAGGATCGCGAGGACCCCACGCCTTCCCCGGATGCTATCCCGCGCGGCGCTCTCTCGGTCGAGCCGGCGGCTCCACGCCGAGGCGACTGTTGCGATCGCGGTGGCCGGGCAGCACCTCCACCACCAGCCGCCCGGCGCCGACTGAGGCGTGTTTGATAACGGGTTCGGAGCCATTCGCTGGTGATGGTGATGGTCAGGACGGCCTGGAAGCGGACGGCTGACTTGTCATACCGGTAGCGACGCCGCGGTGGCGTTTGAACCGGGCGATGTCGTTCTCGACGGCGTGCCGGGGCCGGTAGAGCTGCGGGGTCGAACTTCGGGGGACGGCCGCCGCGAGAACCTTTGGCCTTGTGGTGGGCGTCCTG
>NZ_JBFBAD010000202.1:0-13395 GCF_040682075.1 Actinoplanes sp. NPDC051411
GCGGAGGCGCTCGCCAGGAAGAGCCGGTCGATCGGGGTGTCGGCGCGGCCCAGCCCCGGGACCGGGCGCAGGAACAGCTGCTGGAAGGCGGCCGCGGTGCCGGCCGCCAGGGCACCGCCGACCAGGGACGGATCTTCCCGCTCCAGGTCGCCGGGGGCGAAGACGTGGCGGGCGACGACCAGGTCGCGGAAGCCGGGGGCCTGCCGCTCGACGACCGCCTCCATGCGTTCCACGTGCTCGGCGATCTCCTCCGGCCGCCACGATTCGCGGTGGGGCAGGTGGGTGTAGGCCCAGGCCGACTCGGTTCCGGCCGGGGAGCGGGACGGGTCGGCGGTGGTCATCTGGCCCAACAGGAGGAACGGGTCGGCGGGGAGTTCGTCGGTGGCCAGGTGGGCCGCATAGCGCGTGAGGCCGTCGAGGTCGGCGCCGAGGTGGACGGTGCCGGCGCCGGCGACCGACGGGTTCTGCCACGGGATCGGGGCGCGCAGAGCCCAGTCGATTTTCACCGTGGCGCCGTCCCAGCGGAAGTGGGACAGGTCGTCGACCATCCGCGGGGGCAGAGCAGCGGCGCCCACGAGGTCGAGGAAGAGGGCGGGTGCGGTCACGTCGGCCAGGACCGCGCGGCGGGCTCGCAGGTCGCGGCCGTCGGCCAGGCGCACGCCCATGGCCCGGCCGCCCGCGGTCAGCACGCGGGACACCGGCGCGCCGAATTCCAGGGCGCCGCCGCGAGCCAGGAGCCGTGAGACCAGCGCGTCGGTGATCTTCTGGGCGCCGCCGACCGGCACCGGCCAGCCGACCTGCTGGGCGAGCATCGCCAGCAGCCAGCCGTAGATGCCGCCGCCCGCCTCTTCCGGCCCGAGGTCGGTGTGCAGCGCGCAGCCGGCCAGGGTCAGGGCCGCCCCCTCGCCGCGGAACAGTTCCGAGCCCAGCTGGCGCGCCGAGGTGACGGCCCGCCGGCCCAGGCGGAGGGCGCCGGCGGCGCGAAGGCGGCGGACCAGTGCCACTCCGGACCGGACCGGGGGGAACGGCGTGAACAGCGCGTCGGTCAGTGGCTCGGAGAACGAGGCGAACTCGGCGAACGCCGACTGCCACCGCTCCCCGTCGCCCGGCGCGAACTCCTCCATCGAGGCCATCGTGGCGGGCAGCGACCGGTTGACCACGGCCGCCCGCCCGTCCGGCAGCAGGTGGGCGAAGACCGACGGGGAATGCGTCCACGTCAGATTCAGATCGAGGTCACGTAGGACCGGCGAGGCGTACCCGAGGGGGTAGAACGAGCTGAAAAGATCACTGAGGTAGCCGGGGGCGGTCACGTGCCCGGAGCGGATCGCGCCGCCCGGTTGCCCGGCCGCCTCCAGCACCTGCACCGACCAGCCGGCGTCGGCCAGCAGGTTGGCGGCGACCAGGCCGTTGTGGCCGGCGCCGATCACGATGGCGTCCACATGCACCTCCAGTTTCTACCCACGTGCGGCCGGGTAGATGCACGTCAACAAAACAGGGGGCCGGCGATGACGGACAAGCCCACGGTCGACCGGGACGCCGAGGCCGACGCCGACGACGTTACGCCTCGCGCACTCCCCCGCAAGATCCGGCAACTGCGCTGGCGTACGTGGCGCGGCATTCTCTGGCGCAGCGTCGCCGGCTACATCGAGGACGACTGCTCCGACTTCGCGGCCGCGATGACCTACCAGAGCGTCACCGCGCTGATCCCGTCGATGGTCGTGATCGCCGCGCTGATCAACCTGGTCACCAACGGGACCTCGGCGCTGAACTCGACGATCGACGTGCTGCGCGACCTCGGGGCCGGCCCGGTGGTCGGCAATCCGGCGCTGCTCGGCATCGTCGAGTCGCTGCTCGTACGCCAGGACTCGGCCAAGGTTCTGCTCGGCTTCGGCCTCGTGCTCGCCCTGTGGTCGGCCTCCGGCTACGTGGGCACGTTCACGCGGGCGTCGAACCGGATTTACGGCGTACGGGAAGGGCGGAGTTGGTGGAAGCTGGAACTTCTGCAGATAGCCCTCGCCGCGGTGGCCCTGATTCTGCTCGCCGCAGGCGGCATCGGCCTGGTGATCAGCGGGCCACTGGTCGACGCCGTCGGTAACGTCCTGCACGCCAGCGAGACCGTGCGCAGGCTCTGGTCGATCGGCCGCTGGCCGGTGCTCGTCGCGATCGGCATCACCCTGCTGTCGCTGCTGTTCTGGATCGCCCCGAACGTGCGGCAGCCCCGGTTCCGGTGGCTGACCCTCGGCGGCTCGGTCGCCTTGATCGTCTGGACCGCCATCACCTTCCTGTTCGGCCTGTACGTGGCCAACTTCGGCTCCTACAACCGCACCTACGGCAGCCTCGGCGCGATCATGGCGTTCCTGGTCTGGGTCTACCTGTCGAACATCGCGCTGCTGCTCGGGGTGCAGGTGAACGCCCAGGTGCAGCGCGGACGCCTGCGCCAGGCGGGCGGCGAGGAACCGATCGCGCCGCTCGCGCCGCGTTTACCCTCGGACGACCCGGGCACTGCTTGACACATGGATCGTGGCAGCAGCAAGCACAGCCCACGGCTCGATGACCAGCTGGCCGAGGAGGTACGCAGCACCGGCCACGTCGAGGCGTCGAGCGAGGACCAGTCGGCGGTGGGTGTCTCGCCGCCGGACGAGGACGACGACTTCAGCCGGTTCGGCAGCTATCTGGGCCGGGTCTTCCCGGCCGACCGGGAGGCGCTGCTGGAGAGCGCCCGCGGCTTCGAGGCGCCGGATGACGTGCTCGACCGTTTGGCGACGCTGCCGCCCGGCAGGACTTACCGGAACGCCAGTGAAGTCTGGGAGGAGACATCGTGAGTACCGTGACCGAGTCCGTCGACGTCGACGTGCCCGTGCGCACCGCGTACAACCAGTGGACCCAGTTCGAGGAGTTCCCCCGGTTCATGGACGGCGTCCACGAGATCCACCAGCTGGACGCCACGCACACCCACTGGAAGACCGAGATCGGCGGGGTGAAACGGGAGTTCGACGCCGAGATCACCGAGCAGCTGCCGGACGAGCGGGTGGCCTGGAAATCGGTCGAGGGTTCCCGGCAGGCCGGCGTGGTGACGTTCCACCGGCTCGACGACACCCACACGCGGGTGACCGTACAGATGGACCTGGAGCCGCACGGCGTGGTCGAGAAGGCGGGGGCCGCGCTCGGCGCGGTCGACCACCGGGTCAAGGGCGACCTGCGTCGCTTCAAGGACTACATCGAGAGGCGAGGGGGCGTCGAGACGGGCGCCTGGCGAGGCCAGATCGATCGTCCAGGGGCGTAAAGAAAGCGGGGGCCGGAAGGCCCCCGCTTCTCGTTCACAACGTTTCGGCGATCGCGCACACCGCGAGCAGGCGGCGCATGACCCAGTCGTTGTCCGACCAGTTGAACGACCCGGCCGGCGGCTGCCACCCGTGGGTGAAGGCGGCGTCCCGCACGCCCTCGGCGTAGGCGGCCAGCAGCACCGGGGTCAGCGGCCGGACATCGGCCGACAGGCTGTCCCGCACCCCGGCGGCGTGCTGGTCGACGATCGCCATGAGGCCCGGGTTGGCGGCGGCGGCCGCGAGACCCTCGACGCCGATCGAGGCGTGCAGCTCGTCGAGGCAGGCGATGGCGGACTGAAGGGCGGCACGGGCGGCGGCGCCGCTAAACAGGCTGTTCATGCCGAGGAACGCTACGGAGCCCCGGGTAGCCGACGGTTTTCCTGACTGGTGCAGGTCGGTTTCGCTTAACCGCGGCCGGGCTGGGGAAAGAACAGGCCGTGATCGACGACACCACGGTGCGGGCGCTGGGCAAGCTCAGCGAGGCGTTGGAGACGACCGAGCGGGCGCGGGGCCATCTCTTCGAGATGCATCAGCTGACCGGTACGGCCGACTTCCAGCTCGACGAGGCCGTCTCCCTGTTCATGCAGGCCGGGCACACCGAGATCGCCGAACGGATCCAGCGCGACCTGATCGGGCGCGACGTGGTCCCCGGCCACTGGACCTTCCAGCTGATCGAGGAGTACGACGACGGCTACTACGCCGAGTTCCGCGCGGTCGAGCTCGCCGCCCGCGAGAAGCTGGCCGACGGCCGCCGCCACCTCCACGAGGCGAGGCTCAAGAAACTCCGTCAGAGCTAGCCGGGCGACGCCGCTGGGCGTCGTCGGCGATGATCACGGTGGCCACGCAGAGGGCGACCACGACGGCGAAGAGCCATGAAGCGTCATCGATGAGTTTGGCAGCCAGTGGGGCCTGGAATGCCGCGACCAGGAAGCCCACCCAGGCGAGGCGACGCTGACGCTCAGAGAGGAAGCCGGGGGAATACATTCGGACAGTCTGTCTCGATCAGGACGGATCGCCGTCACCCGTTCGGCCGATTATCCGTTATCCGATCGTGCCCCCTGCCTTGCGCCTGCGTCGCTCAACCGTTGCGTTTCCGCTGGTAGGAGCGTTGTTCGGTTGTCAGAGCATTCCTACCTCATCACCGAGCCCGCCGGATCACGTGCTCGTCGCCCCCCTGCTCGGCCGAAGCGGCGCTTATCTCACGGTGAGTGACGCCGCCTCGCGTGTCGAGATCTCGACGGCGACCCTGCCGGGCCTGCTCTACCGGATCACCACGCCCGCCGATTCCGGGCTGACGCCCACCGCGGCGGTGCGGGACGGAAGGGCCGAGGTGCGGTTCCGGCCCACCGGGGCTGACGGCCCCGACAACGTACGCATCGTGCTCAACCGAGACGTCCGCTGGGACCTCGGGTTGCCGGCCGGGGCGGGGGAAACCGCCCTGGATCTGACCGCCGGGCGCCTCGCCCGCCTCACGACCGGCGGCTCCGGCCTGGTCGAGGCCACCCTTCCCGCCCCGGTGGGCACGGTGCCGGTCTCGTTCGGCGACAGCGTCGGCAGCGCGATCATCTCGCTGCCGGCACCGGCTCCGGCTCGGTTCGTCCTCGGCGGCGGGGCGGGGGCGGTCGACACGCCGTGGGCCGAGCGGGCGGCGATGCCGGCCGGCTCGGTGCTCGCCGAGCCCGGCTGGCCGAACGCACCCACCCGCTACGCGATCACCTTCCGCGGCGGCGTGGGCCGCCTCACGGTGCGCCGGTCAGTCCCCTGACCGCGGCCGCTTCGACGCCGGCCGCTCCTCGATCACCTGGGTCTCGTCCGTCGCCCCCTCGGTGCCACTGCCGATGACCAGGGTGTCGTCGCGACCCGGGTTGATCACCGTGGTGTCGGCCGTGTCGTTGGTGATCACCTCAGCCTCGGTCGCCTCGAGGTCGTCGGTCTCGTCGTCGCGGTCGAACCCGGGGACGATGTGCGGGCGGCTCGGCTGGACCGGGATCACCTGGGTCTCCTCGGTCCCGGCCGTTTCCCAGTGGGCCTCTTCCCGGTCCTGGTCCTCTACGCGGTCGTCGCCTTCTCCGGCGCCCTCTGCGCGGGTATGTCCGTCGCGGGCATCGCCTTCGCGGGCATCGCCTTCGCGGGCATCGCCTTCGCGGGCATCGCCTTCGCGGGCATCGCCTTCGCGGGTGCCGACCGCAGGCTGGGATTCCGTCGTTGCCGCCTCCGCGCCGACCGCGGGCTGGGCCGCGGTGGTCGCGTTCGCCGTGCGCGCCTCCTCCGACCGCCGGGCCGCCTCCCGCAGCCGCTCCTCGGACAGCCGTGCCTCCTCAGCCCGGCGGGCCTCCTCCGCAACCTGGCGCGCCTCCTCCTCGGCCGCCTTCCGGGCCGTTTCGGCCGCCACCCGCTCCTCCTCGGCCTTCCGGGCCTCCTCGGCCCGGCGCGCTTCCACCTCGGCGGCCCGGCGGGCCTCCTCGGCCTTCCGCGCTTCCTCGGCCGCCGTCTGCCGCGCGCGCTCTTCCGCGTACGCCCGGGCCTGCTCCCGAATCGCCGCCGACTCGGTCTCGGCCCGGTCGAGCCAGCCCTCCCAGCGCGACTGCATGGGCCGGATCAGCCCGCCCCCGACCCCGACGATCACCACGCCGGCAACGGTCGCCAGCACCGCGATCAGCAACGGCCGGGTAACCGCGGTCGCGATCTCGACCTGATCGAGCGCCGCGATCACCCCGAGCGCCACAATCACGATCGCCACGGCCCGGGCCAGCACCCTCCCGTAGTCCAGCCCGCCGAGCGCCCGCGCGATCAGATCGTGCACCGCTCCCGCGATGGCCGCCGCGACCACAACGATCACGATCGCCACGAACGCCCGGGGCAGCCACGCGATCAGCTCGGTGAGCAGGTCAGCGACCGGGTTGGGACCCCAGACGCCGAAGGCCAGCTGCAGCGCGAACAGCAGAATGCCGTAGAAGACCAGCCGCCCGCAGACGTCACTGGCCCCGACCTTGCCGGCCAGCATCCGGCCGACCGAGCCCCGCTCGACGGCACGGTCGAAGCCGGCCTTCCGCAGCAGCCGCGCGACGCCCGCCCGCAGCAGCCGCGCCACGAAGTAGCCGACGACCAGGATCACGACGAAGACCAGAGCCTTCGGCAGAAACAACAGCACCGAACGCCACATGTCGCTGAGCCCCTGGCCCAGCCCGTTCCCGGTCATGCCTTGCTCCCTGGTCGCCGTTCCCGGCCCGCGGCCGGCCACATAGCGACCTTAGGGCTCAACGGCCACTCCCGCCCGCGGAGCAACAAACCGCCCGAGCGTGCCCGGCTGATCACGCAAGTCGGAGGGCGGCCCAGGTGGTGGCGAGCGGATGGTGTCCAGGCGGCGGCTGACGCCGTGTGCCCACATCCCGGTGGCGAACGCGGCCCGGCGCGGCCACGCTCAGCCCCGCGCGAGGCGTGTCGCGGTCAAGCGCCGACTGGCCCACGCTGCAGCCCGGCGCAAGGTATGTCGCGGTTAGGCAACGCCGAAGTCCCCGCACGATGCCTGCCGCGATCACGCGCCGACCGAACCACACCGCAGCCCCGTCCGAGGGGTGGCGCGATCACGCGCCGACCGAACCACACCGCAGCCCCGTCCGAGGGGTGGCGCGATCACGCGCCGACCGGGCCACGCCGCAGTCACCGCGGGAGACGTGTCGCGGTCAGGCACCGGCCGGGCCGGCCGCAGCGCGGCGTGAGCGGCGGGTCGGTCTCAGCTGCAGGCGTCGCCGTTGACGGAGCAGCCGGAGGCGGAGCCGCTGAGCGGTCCGGAGGCGACGAAGCTGAACGTGAGGGCGTCGCCGGCCGCGATCGAAGGGCCGGAGAAGGTGAGGACGTCGCCGGCGATGTGGCCCGCGACGCCGGTGGTCGTGACCACGACCTGGGTGGCGCCGGGGACCGTCACCTGCACGGTCCAGCCGGCAGAGGCGCTGCCCGGGTTGGTCACGGTGACCGACCCGACGATGCCGTCGGCGTCGCTGACCTGTTTGAACCGGGCGGTGAGCCCCGACGAGCCGGTGGAGGCCGGAACGCTGGGCCGGACCACGTGCGGGCTGTTCGTCTTGGCCGGGGTGGGCGTCGGGATCACCACAACGCCCGAATCGCCCGGCGCGCCGGTCGTCGTGGCGTGAGTCGCCGGCGTGGTCGCCGTGGCCGAGACGGACGGCGACGCGGAAGCCGTCTTGGCCGCCGAAGCCGACGCCGAGTCCGGGATGCCGATCGACGGCGAGTCGTCGGGCAGCGCCGGGTCGGTGGTCGGCGCGATCGTCACCAGCGGCACTTCGGCGTTCTTGTGCGTCGTGCCGCCGTCAAGACCGAGGCCGCGCACCCCGGCATAGCCGGCCCCTCCGGCCAGCACCGCCCCGAGCGCGGCCGCGACGACGATCCCGCGCCGGCGCCGGTTCCGCCCGCGGTGATTGACGGGAACACCCCGCGGCACCGACAGGTCGATCACTGCCCCGTCGGCAACCGCCGTCTCATCGGCCGCAACCCACTCGACCCGCGGCGGACCGTCGTACATCCCGCCCGCGGCCGGACCGTCCGCAGCAGCCCACGCCCGCTCGTCCCGGCCCGGTGCCGGGCCTTCGTAACCGGCGCCCGGACCCCCGTGGCCCGCATCCGGGACTCCATAGCCCGGCCCCGGCTCGCCGCGGCCCGCAACGGGGCGGTCCCCGTAACCCACTGCCGGGCCGCCGTAACCCGCATCCTGGCCGCCGAAGCTCCCCGCCGGACCGGCAAAGTCCGCCTCGGCAGGGTCGCCATAGGCCGGGCCCCGATCACCGAGGCTCGCCGCCGGGCCGGCAAAGTCTGCCTCGGCACGGTCCCCAAAGGCCGGGCCCCGATCACCGAAGCCCGCCGCCGGGCCGGCATAGTCCCCGTCCGCGCGGCCGTAGCCCGCATCGTCGCGCTCGCCATAGCCGCGGCTTTGGTCGCCGAAGCTCCCCGCCGGACCCGCATAGCCGAGGTCCGCACGGTCGTCATAGCCCGAACCCGCCTGCGGGCGCTCGCCAAAGCCCGGGCCCTGCTCCCCGAAGCCCGCCGCCGGGCCGGCCTGGTCCGCGCGGTCGTGGTCGGCACCCCGGTCGCCATAGCCCGCAGCCGGATCGTCGTGGGCCGCGGACCCACCGGCCCGGGTGGCCCAGGCGCGGTCGAACGTCTCGGTCGGGTCGCTGCTGTGCGCGGGCGGCCGGCCATACGTATGGCCCGGCGAGCGAGCCGCGCCCCCACCGTAGGTCTCGGCCGGGCCGGCCCCGGGATCGGTCGCGTCGCTGCTGAAGCCGGGCGGATAGGCGCCCGGGCGGCCATAAGCACCGGCCTCGGAGTCGCCGTAAAGACCCTGCGGCTCGGTGCCGGGCCGGCCGTAGGGGTCGGCCGGGCGGGAGGGTGCCTGGGCGTACGTCGTGGCGGGGTCGGCCGGTGGGTGGCCGTACATGCCTTGGGGCTCGTGGGGGCCGGCGTCGAGGTCGGCCGGGTCGAGCGGAGGCGGGCCGGGGGTCAGGCGCACGCGGGAGCCGCCGATGTCGGAGGCCGTGGTCCACGGGCTCTGGGGTGGGGCGAAGTCGCGCGGGACCGGCTGGCCGTGTGCGGGTTCGGGCTCGGCGGGTGCGGCGTCGTAGGGCGCGAGGTCACTCAGCGCGGCATAAACGTTGGTCGGGGCGGCGTCGTCAGGTGTTGCGTCACTGGACGGCGGCCACTCAGGGTAACCGGACCGTGGCTCAGGCGAGCTGGCGTCTCCCAGCCAGCCGCGGCTCGGACGGTCGCGCCGGTCCTCTGTCACGGCGGCGACTATAGGTGAGGGGCGCACATGCGCGCCAAGCTCAGATATGCCGCATTGGGTCACGGACTGTGATCTCTCTCGGGAACCGACAGCATGCCGTCGACCAGTCGTGGCCTCGCGTACCGTCAAGAATCGGACGGTCGGCCAGCGCGGCATCGTCCAAACGGCCGAGTCGGGCTACTCTTTGCTCATGGCCGGGACGGGTGGGGTGAGTCCTTCATCGATGCCCACCCGGCCTGTCCAGACCGGGCCTGTCCAGACCGGGCCGGCCGCCGACCTGGTGGCCGCCTTCGACTGGGGTCGCACCGCGCTCGGTCCCCGGGCGGCGTGGGATCCGGCGATCGGGACCGTGGTCGATCTGCTTCTCGCCGCGCCGCTGCCGATGGCGCTCGCGCTCGGCGACGGCTTCCTGCAGATCTACAACGACGCGTACGCGGAGTTGCTCGGGCCGTTGCACCCGGCGGCGCTGGGCCGCCCGGCCGAGGAGCCGGGCCCCGCGATCGCCGAGGTCTACCGCACCGGCCGGGCCGTGCTCGAGCCCGAGGCCCAGCTGACGCTGACCCGCGGCGAGGCCGAGCAGGCGTTCCTCACCCGCGGCCACTCGCCGGTGCACGATTCCCGGGGCCGCACGGCCGGCGTGCTCACGGTGGCCGCCGAGACCACCCAGGTGACCCGCAAGCTGCAGAGCCTGGGCGAGCTGACCTCGCGGCTGGCCGGCGCGCTCACCATCGACGACGTGGCCCGGGTGGTGCTCGGCTACGCCACCTCCTCGTTCGACGTCGACCACTGCGTCTTCGCGGTCGACGACGGCAGTGCCTACCGCTATGTCCGCCGGGTTCGCGGCGAGATGCTGGACGAGGCCGACGAGCGGCTGCCGCCGGTCTGGAAGCGGATCTCCATCCAGACGGCGGAGCAGACGTCGGCGCCGCTGGTCACCGCCGCGCTGACCGGGCGGCCCGGTTTCGTCGCCGACGGGGAGCCGCTGCGGCAGGTGGCCAACGACCGGCACGAGCGGCGGGTCCGGGCGCTCGCCTCGCTGCCCCTGCGTGCCCCGTCGCTGACCGGGGCGATCACCCTCGGCTACCGGGTCGCCCACGCCTGGCTGCCGGCCGAGCGGGCGCTGCTCACCGCGGCCGCCGAGCTGATCGCCCAGGCGGCCGAGCGGGCCCGCCGGTTCGAGGCCCAGCACGGCACCGCCCAGTTGCTGCAGCGCAGCATGCTGCCCGAGCACCTGCCCGAGCTCGACACGTTCCGGCTGGCCGCGCGCTATGACGTCGGCGTCGACGGCAACGCGGCCGGCGGCGACTTCTACGACGCGTTCGAGCTGCCGGACGGCCGGCTCGCCATGGTGCTCGGCGACGTGGCCGGGCACGACGTGCGGGCGGCCGCGGTGATGGGCCAGGTGCGGGCCGCGCTGCGCGCGCTGGCGCTGACCGATCCGTCGCCGCCGAGTGTGCTGGCCGGGCTCGACCGGCTGGTCGGCTCGCTGGGCGCCGAGTCGCGCAACGAAGAGATCTTCGTGACCGTGGTCTACGGCGTGCTCGACGTCTCGGACGGAACGATCACGCTGGCCAGCGCCGGCCATCCGCCGCCCGTGCTGCGCCGGGCCGGGCTGGGCGGCGAGCCGGCCACGGCCGAGCTGGTCAAGGTGCCGCCGGGCGCGCCGCTCGGGCTGGGCGGCCGCTGGCAGACCGGCCAGATCGTCCTCGAGCCCGGCGACACCATCCTGATGTTCAGCGACGGTGTGGTCGAGCGCCGCGACCGCTCGCTCAACGAGGGTCTCGACTCGCTGGTCGCGGTGACCGCCGCGGCCGGTGGCGGCGATCCCCGCGTCCTGTGCTCGCTGGCCACCTCGGCGGTCGAGGGCCCGACCGACGACGACGTGGCGGTGCTGGCGGTCGAGCGGGCGGTCGCGTTGAGCCGTTCGGCGACGATGCTGGTGCCGGCCGAGCCGACCGGCCCGAGCCGCGTACGCCAGTGGATGACCGCCCGCCTGCGCGAGTGGTCGGTGCCCGAGCCGGTGGTCGGCGCGGCGATCCTGTGCGCGAGCGAGCTGACCACCAACGCGCTGCTGCACGCCGGCACGCCGGCCCAGGTGCGTCTCGACCTCAACGCCGAGCGCCTGCTGGTCTCGGTCGCCGACACCGGCACCCGGGGCACGGTGATCCGCGCGCACGCCGACACGATGAGCAGCCGGGGCCGCGGTCTCGGCCTGATCGAGGATCTGAGCGACTCCTGGGGCACCGATCCGACGGTCCGCGGCACGACGGTGTGGTTCGAGATGCTTCTGGCGGGTACGCAGCACTGATATGCGTTCCGGTGTTCTCTTCGACGTCGACGGCACCCTGGTCGACACCACATACCTGCACACCGTCTCCTGGTGGGAGGCCCTGCGTCAGTACGACGCGGACGTGCCGATGGCCGAGATCCACCGCGCGATCGGCATGGGCTCGGACAAGCTGCTCGACCATCTGCTGGGCGAGAAGCGTGACCGTTCCCACGACGACGAGCTCTCGACTGCCCACGACGTCCTCTACGGCGCGTGGTGGGAGCGGCTGCGCCCGCTGCCCGGGGCGTCCGAACTGTTGCGCGCGGTGGCCAAGCGGGGCCTGGCCGTGGTGCTCGCCTCGTCGGCCAAGGAGACCGAACTCTCGAAGCTGCGCGAGGTGATCGGCGCCGACGACGTGATCAGCGCCGCGACCTCGTCGTCGGACGCCGAACAGAGCAAACCGGCCCCGGACATCCTGCAGGCCGCGCTCGATCAGTCCGACGTGGATCCGCGCCGGGCCGTCTTCGTCGGCGACTCGGTGTGGGACGTCAAGGCGGCGTCCCGTCTCGACATCCCCTGCATCGGCCTCACGTGTGGGGGCAGCAGCGCGGCCGAGCTGTCCGAGGCCGGCACGACCGCCAACTACGACAATCCGGCCGCGCTGCTGGCCGCCCTGGACGATTCGGCGATCGGCGCGCTCGAGCCCTGATTCGGCCGTCCTTTACGGACTGTCGATCTCGGCGTCCGGAGAGTCACCGGGGTCGGCATGAACACGCAGGCAGATTAACGGTCATGTCACGAGTATTGGTCGGATGATTGCAGAGCGTGACGGCAAATACGTCTAAAACGGACTTTGAACCGTAGGGTAGTGACGAAGCGTATAGCTGTGCCGTATGATGAATATCAAATCGGGGCGTCCATGTTGGAGTGGTTTATGCGTATCAGAGGGTTTGCACCTTCCACACCCTGCTGGGCGGAGCTGACCTCCGCGGATCCGGTCGGCGCGGCCGGGTTCTATGCCGAACTCTTCGGATGGGAACTGGACGGCGACCGATTCCTTCTTCAGGGGCGAGCGGTTGCCGGACTCGGGCGGGCCGAGACGGGCCGGCCGGAGGGCTGGGTCACCTTCCTGGCGGCCACCCATCTCGAGGGCACGGCTGAACGGATCAACGCGGCGTACGGAAGAAGCCTGACCTGGCCGCGCGAGCGGGCCGGCGCCCGCAGCGCGATCGTCGCCGACGCCTCCGGAGCCGTTTTCGGTCTGTGGCAGTCGGCCGGGTTCGCCGGCACCCAGCTGCGCGGCGAGCCGGGCACGATGGCCTGGTCCGATCTGCTGACCGACGACGTCGCGTCGGCGACGGCGTTCTACGGCGCGGTTTTCGGCTGGTCGCTGACCACCGAGTTCGGCAGCGGTGAGTGGCTGACCGAGGCGCACGACTCGGTGGCCGGGGTGATCCCGGGCCGCCCGGGCGCGCGCTGGCAGCCGTCGTTCCAGGTCGCCGACACCGCCGCCGTGATCGACAAATGTGGCAGCCTGGGCGGCCGCGTGATCGCCGGGCCGATGGAGATGGGCCTCGGCAGCTATGTCGAGATCCTCGACCCGTTCGGTGCCGCGTTCGCGGTGACCGCGCCGGTCGAGCGGCCGGTCGAGTTGAGTGTCGCCTACAACGACGTCATCGGCATGGAACTCACCTACGGCGGGTAGAGGAACAGGCGTTCGAGAGAGGACGCCGACGATGACCGAACCGGATACGAACGCCATCAAGGACCCGGACGACTGGTCGACCGGGGACGAACCGGCCACCGGCGCGCAGGAGTCGTACCTGCACACGCTGGCCACCGAGGCACACGAGGACGTGCCCGACGGCCTGACCAAGGCCGACGCGTCTCGCAAGATCGACGAGTTGCAGGAGAAGACCGGCCGCGGCCGGTAGCGGAGCCCTTCGAGAGAGGCCGGCCTTCGGGCCGGGCTCTCTCGTTCCCGAAGTGTCAAGCCGGGGTTTAAA
>NZ_JBFBAD010000203.1:0-13343 GCF_040682075.1 Actinoplanes sp. NPDC051411
ACGTGCTCTGGGCACTGCTGCGCGACAACCGCAGGTTCACCCCGACAGCGCCGATCACCGCCGCCATGGCTTGACACGGTCATTGAGATTCCTTCTTGCTGGTGGCAGGTACATCCACCAGCCTGGCCGGGATATGCGCCGCATCGTGTCGCAATTTCTTGAAAAGCTGGGCGGGTGACCCCGGACCGCTTCTTCGCCCTGATGTTGCTCCTCGAATCGAGGGATGGCGCGACCACGCAGGAGCTTGCCTCGGCGCTCGGGGTTTCCCTCAGGACCATCACCCGGGACCTGAACTGGCTCCGCGACGCCGGTCTTCCGGTGACCGTGCACCGGGGCCGCCTCGGCGGCGTGACCATGCTGCCCGGGTCCGGGCTCGACCTCACGCGGCTCACACCGGGCGAGCGTGACCATCTCTCGCTCATCGGACTGGATGAGAAGCAACGCACGGAGCTCGACGCCTCGGTCGAAAGCCGGCGCGCGCTCGCCAAGATCGCCGCTACCCGGTCAGGTCGAGATCATGAGCTCTTGCCGCTCACCGACGTAGTGCACGTGGACAGCCGTCCCTGGCTCCAGACACGAGCGTCCGGCACGACGCCGGCCTCGCTGATCGGCTCGGTGCGGCGAGGCCACCGGCTACAGATCGAGTACGCCAGCTCACGCGAGTCAGGCCCACGCGACCTGGTCGTGGATCCCTACGGGCTGGTCGCCAAGGCCGGCACCTGGTATCTCGTCGCCGACTGTGCCCGGGTGCCACGGATGTACCGGCTCGAACGGATCACGACGTGGAAAGAGGTCGACCGGCCACGACGGATCCGCGAGGACCAGACCCTGGCCACCGTCGCCGCAGCGCTCGTCGATCAGTGGGAACGCGACCACGCGATAGAGGTCAGCGCCACCATCGACCAGACCCAGATCGAGCGAGCGCAACGGATCTTCGGCCGACGACTCGTCCGGGATGACCAGGAAGAGTCCGTCACCGGCCACAAGGTGACAATTCGCTTCCTGCATCTGGAGGACGTGCGAGCATTGCTGCCGTTCGGGAACGCCATCACCGTGCACGGCCCCGCCGAGGCCAGGGCTCACCTGCGTGCCCTCGCGGCCGACCTTGCCCGCCACTATGCGTCGTCGCCGACGTCCTGACCAGCAACATCTAGTGGTTCTCCGCGCACTGTCGGCCGAGCCTGCAGGCAGGAGGTGCCGCCGCACAGCGGCCGCACCCTGGTGTCGAGTCAGCAGCTGGAAATCTGATGCGTGGTGATCACTTAGACTCCCCGCCATGCTGAGCGCGAACGTGGACGAGAAGCTGCGCGAACTTGCCGGTGACCCGAAGTTTCCGCACCGGGACGCCGCGCGGCACGCACTGCGGTTCCGGGAGTCCGGTGACGTGGCTGACCTGGTCGCCATCGCCGACGATCCGCACGGCTGCGAGACCACCGACATGCTCTTCGCGATGGCAGGTCAGAAGCAGCCGTGGTTGAACTGGGTGCCGATGCCGCAGGAGTCTGTCATCAACATCCTCCGGGGCATCGCCCGCGACCGGGCGGCGGGGAAGAACGTCACCGTCGCCGAGTTGGGCATCTCCGGCCCGGAGCCGCCCAGCGCGATCGCCGCGTTCCTGCGGGTGGCCGGGCCGGCCCCGGTCGGCATCGCGAACTTCGGCACGCCTGACCCGCGGGTCCCCTTGCGTCCGGGCCGGTACGCCGTCTGGCGCTACCAGGGCGAGACGGCCCAGCCCGCGGTGGAACCGCCGTCCGCCGAGGCCGTCCGCGTGTTGTACGCGGTCGGCGCCGAACCGTGGCCGTCCCCGCTCGCCGGCTACGCGCGGGCCGCGCCGCTCGGTGACCTGCCGCTGAACGATCTGCTCGGCCTGCTCGTGCACCCGCCGCGGCCGCCGGACGTCCAGCGGTACCGGATCCTGGCGGATTCCGATCCGGCGTACTGGTACCGGCTGCTGCAGCCGTGGGTCTGCCTGGGCATCCTGCACCATCGAACGGATGAGCCGTGGGCGTCGTCGGTCCGGCGGCAGGTGCTGATCGACCTTGCCTTCGGAGTCGAGGACTGGGCCTGCGACGCGGCGCTGTTCGCGCTGGTCACGGCCGCCTACCGGGAGCCGGCGTTGCGGGACGAGGTGCGGGTTCTGGTCCGCGACCGGCTGGTCGCGGCGACGAAGGCTCCGCGGCCGGTGACCATCTGGACGTCGCTGGCGCAACTGATGTTGATCACGCCGGGGCTGCTCGACGGCGAAAGGTCTCTGGCCACGACGGTCCTCGAACGCAACGCCGACGACGACGACGAGCCGGAACCCGAGCAGGTCCCGGCACGCCCGGAGCCGGTCCAGGAGAACGGAGCGAGTTCGGCTCGGGAACGTCGGTGGCCTCGTTGGCTTTGGGGCCGACGCTGATCAAGTTGACCGATTCGTGACCTGCGGTTTGCGGCCGGCTTTCGCGTGGCTATGGCTTCGATATGCCTAGGCCGCCACGTAGTCCTTGAACACGTGGACTCCGTCGTGGGCTCCGCTGTCGTTCGACCGGTTCGTACTGAAGTACAGCTTGCCGTCGCTGATTCCGACACCTTCGATCTCGAAGAACGTGTACGCCGAGGAGGTAATCCGGAAGGAGAGGTCGCTGGCTGCGGGTGCGGTGCCGGTCGTCGTCGGCGACACGCCGCGGTAGACGAGCACGATGCTGCGGTTGTCCTTGGTCAGCGGGTTGTAGACGACCTGGCTGGCCGTGTCGTAGTAGAACCCCTGGTTCGAGAAGGTGTCCAGGTCCGGCACCGTGGCGCCGTTGACCAGAGCACCGTCGACCTGCAGGTCGAACGCCTTGGTCAGGGCGATGGTCCCGGAGTCCGCGCGCAGCGGGAGACTGCCGTTGTAGACCGTCCGGCCACTCTTGAACATGAAGGTGATCGTGGTGCTGCTGACCGAGACCCTGCTGATCCCGGATGGTGCCGCCGTGGCGCCGTTGAGATTCAGCTCGTACGACCCGGCGAAGTAGTACGTGGTGCCGTCGTAGCGGAGCCGCACCAGCTGCGGGCCGCCGCTCGCCTTCATGGTGACGACGAACAGGTGGTGCGCACCGTCGATGTCGACGATCGTCATGTCGTTGCCGTGGCCGAGCCACGGGTTGGTCACGCCGCCGCTGGTGCCGTTGGTCATCAGCACCCGGTCGCCGGTGGCCTTGTTGACGCGGTAGATGACCGAGAGATCGTCCGAACCGGTGCGGTTCTTGATCGAGTAGAGGTAGGTGGACCCGGCGGCGAAACCCTGTGCCCCGGTGCAGCCGTTCGTATCGGGAGTGTCAGCTATGTCGGTGTAGGTGTTGTAGTAAGCGGCCAGGGCCGGACTTTCCGTCAGAGCCACCACACCCGCGATCACCGGGGCCATAATCACCAGCCGCCTGCCAACCCGCATGCTGTCCTCCTGGATCCTTTGTCGACCTTGGACTCCTCCATCCAAGATCGTCGAAGAAGCAGGTTATTGCGCGACGACCGGCGCGGTCAACGCCGCGACGCGACCCATCGGAAGCATCAAGATCGCGTTGCGGTCTGCGCGATGCCCTCTTGCCGCAGTTCCATGGTGGAGGACTGGTCGGCGGCTCGGTGGAACCTGATTTCCAGGTCGAGTCCTGGATGCCGGTAGTGGCCGCTCGGGAGCCGCAGCAGAAGGGCTGGCGGCTGGCCGGCGGCGGTGAGCGTGAGTCGGCCGTCGGCGGCGGTGATGTCGATGGGACAGTTGTCTTGCAGGAGGTAGCGGCCCGTCACGTCACCCGGTGGTGGGGCTTTGACGTCGGTGGCGTACTGCCGGTCCGTGGCGACAAGGATGCTGGTCAGCACCTCCCTTGCGTCTTCGGTATTGGTCATCACGGCGACTGCAGTGCCGGCTTCGGGCCAGGCGAATGAGAAGCAGCTGTAGCCCACGTTGCCGCCGCTGTGCCCGAACCGCCGAGTGCCGGTGGAGTCGTCGATTTCGGTGCCCAGGCCGTAGCTGCCGTCGGGCAGCGGTGGGGTCAGCATCTGCGTGGCCAGGTTCTGATCGAGCAGCTCCGATTTTCCGGAGGCCGCGAGGGCGATCTCCAGGTCGAGCCGTAGCAGGTCGGTGGGTGTGCTCCACAGTCCCGCGCCGGCCATCTCCGGGATCGTGCGCCAGCCGCCGGTGAGCGCGGTTCCGGCGGCGTGATGGCCCACCGCCGCCAGCTGCCGCCGCTGGTGTGGAAACCGCTGGTCGAAGCTGCTGTCGGCCATCGCCACCGGGTCCAGCACCAGGGCACGCATGAGTTCCTCGAACCGGGAGCCGGTCACATCCACCATCAGTTGCTGCAGCACGGCGTAGTGGCTGCCTGAGTACCGGAACCGGCTACCCGGCAGCAGACTGGACCGCACCAGCGGGGTGTTCGCCGGGGCGTCGCCCCGCAGGGTCTGGATCAGGGACGGCAGGGGTTCGTCCGCGCCGTAGCCGCGGAACCAGTTGTAGGACAGCCCGGCCGTGTGCGCCAGCAGCTGGCGCAACGTCACGTTTGGGCGCCAGCCCTCGCGGGCCGGCAATCGCCACGAGGTCAGATATTCGTGGATGTCGGTGTCCAGATCGAGTACGCCGTCGGCGACCAGTCGCAACGCGCCGAACGCTGTGACGTGCTTGCTGATCGAACAGGCCTGGAATGCAGTGTGGACGTTGACCGGGGTGGGCTCGGCGGCGCCTGTGGTGCCGAATCCGGCCGCCCAAACCGGCCCGTCCTCACGACCGACCGCGATGCTGATCCCCGGCACCCGGTAGGTGTCCATCAGGTCAGGCAGAGTCGCCACGTCCGGCGACGGCAGACCCGAAGCCGCGTGGCGATCCAGTCGGTCCAGCAGTTGGGACCAGTTCCGAGCGAATTCCGCGTCCGTCATGAACATCGAGCCTTCCCCCGGTCTCGCCGGTCCGCTCATATGCCATCGCTAGCGCCGCCGACCTGTCAACCGGTCGGAGGCCAGCCGGCCGAAAGCGACCGCGCGAGATGCGGGATGCCGCTGTCCGTCAGTGTCCAGCATGTCCGACACCACGATGCACGCCAGCGACCACATCCCGGCCGTCGACCACGTCGAAGGTCAGCTGATCATGCCGTTCTACATCATCTGCGACGTGTCCGGATCGATGTACGGGGACATGAAGGACCTCAACGCGGCGCTCAACCAGCTGCGCAGCGACATCATGAGCGATCCGGTCGTCAATGACCTGACCATGCTCAGCGTCATCACGTTCCAGTCGAGCGCGCAGACGGTGGTGCCGCTGGGCGCGCCCAGCGAGATCAACCTGCCGGCCCTCAGCGCGGGCGGTGGCACCAACTACGGCGCCGCCTTCCGGGAATACCACCGGGCGTTCGAGGCCGACCGCGCCCGGCTCAAGGCTGAGGGCAAGAAGGTGTACCGGCCGTGCGTGTTCTTCCTCAGCGACGGTGCCCCGGGCGACCGTGACTACCTGCAGACGTTCCGCTCCCTGCTCGCGTACGACCCGCAGGCCAAGACCGGGAACAAGGCGTTCCCGTACGTCGTGACCTTCGGTTTCCGCGACGCACCGCAGGAGGTCATGCAGCAGCTGGCCTATCCGGACTTCGGCGGCACCCGCGGCCGCTGGTTCGTCTCCCGCAGCAGCAACGTGGGTGAGCTGCTCAAGTCGATGACCGCCGCGATCGGCAACACCGTGATCAGCTCGGGGCAGAGCGCGTCGACCGGCAACGCGATGATCGTCAAGCCGGCCATGGAGGATTCGTCGAACACCCAGTTCGGCGAGGCCGGTGACCATGTCTGAGGTCGTCGACTGGTCCGGGGCGCCGGCGGTCGGGGTGGGCGGTCGTGCCGCGGCCGAACTCCCGGCCGGCCGGCCTCCCGGCACCCCCGACTCCGCTGACCACGAGCTGAGCGCGTGCGCGTTCCCGGGCGTCCAGGTCCGCGCGGCGAGCGTGCGTGGTCTGCTGCACCGGTACCGCGACCAGCCCCGGCAGGACCGGTACTCACTGCTGCACGATGTGGACAGCGACACCCTGGTGGTCACGGTGTGCGACGGGGTGGGCAGCCTTCCCCGCTCGCAGGAGGCCGCCGCCTACGTCACCCGGCACATGCCCCACGAGTACCTGGCGTCCGGCAGCTGGGCGACCGCGGTCAAGCAGGTCAACGATGGGCTCGCCCGGTACGCGGCCCGGAGGCTGGACCGCGCCGTGGCGGCCGGCGAGGACCCGGAGCAGCACGGGATGGCGACGACCTTCGTCGGCATGGCGATCCCGCTCGGCGGTGACCGGGCCGCCTCCATCGCCTGGACCGACGACAGCTCGGTCTGGCACCTGGACGAGGGTCGCTGGACGAACCTGACGGCCGGCTCGGGGGACACCGGCGAGGAGACACACCGGGTCAGCGTCCGCGCGCTGCCGCATCGCGAGCCCCGGTGCCGTACGGCCGAGGTGCCGACCGGCCGGGGCGCGTTCTTCGTCGTCACCGACGGGGTCGGCGTCCCCCTGGGGGACGCGGCGGAGGTACGCGACACGCTCGCCGGCTGGTGGACCACGCCGCCGGACGTGTTCACGTTCGGCAGTCAGGTGGCGTTCGCGCGCAAGAGCCACCTCGACGACCGCACCGCCGTCGGCATCTGGTACTCCGTGGAGGCCTGAGCTCATGTCCGTCGACTTCGACCGGCTCGGACCGATGAAGAGGATCGCCTCGGGTGGCGCCGGCACGGTGTACCGGCTGGACGGCTTTCAGCTGCCTGGTTACTCGGGCGCGCTGGCGTTCAAGGACGTCCACCCGGTCCCGCAGCTCACCGACGCCCAGCGGGCGGAGGCGCTCCGATCGATGGTGTCCGCCGTAGCCATCCGCGATGCGATGGCGGCGGGCGATCAGGCGGCCCTCGACCGGTACACCGTCTGGCCGCTGGCCACGGTGGAACGACGTGGTGCGACGGTGGGGATCGTCATGCCGCTGCTGACGGACGACTTCTTCGTGACCGCCACGCCCTCGGGGGCTCCGAGCAAGCGGTTGGTGTTCGAGTTCTCCTATCTGAGCACGTCGGACAACTTCATGCGGAACCTCGGCATCGACCGGACCCCGATGAACGATCCGCTGGTCCGGCTGTCGCTGAACGCGCAGCTGACCTTCGCGATCGCGCTGCTGCACAAGCACGGCATGGTGTACGGCGACCTGAGCCTGAAGAACGCGGCCGTGGCGGCGAACCCGCCCCGGCTGAAGCTGCTCGACTGTGACGCCGCGGCGTCGCTCAGCGATCACGCCCGCAAGCAGATGCACTCGCCGAACTTCAAGCCGCCCGAGATCGCGAACCGCAGCCAGCAGCTGCAGGACCTCGAGACCGACGTCTACAAGCTCGGGCTCTGCATCCTGCGGTCGCTGGTCACCGGCCCCGGCGTCACGCAGCTCACCGACGCCAAGGAGCTGGCCCGGACGAACGCCCTGGACGCGACCGGCGTCGATCTGGTCACCCGGGCGGTGTCCGACGTGCGTACCGCCCGGCCGACCGCGAAGGACCTCTGCCTCTACCTGGAGCGGACCGTCCTCGCGCAGGCGAATCCGCCGCGGATCCGGGCGGCCGCGCTCGACCGGGACGCGATGCCTCGCGGCACCGACGTCGTCGTCACCTGGTCCGTGGACGGCGCCACCAGCCTGCGCATCCTCGGCCCGAACGGCCTGGTCGTGGACATCGACAAGCCGGACGGCTTCGCGCGCGGCTATTCGATCACCCCGGCCGGGTCCGGCCCGGTCGTCGTCGAGGCCATCAACCGGTACGGCTCCGAGCAGCTGGAGGCCGGCTACCTCTCGCTGTACGACCTGCCGCCCATCCCCGAGCCATCGTTGCCCCGGGTGAACGTCCCGCCGGTGCCCGCCGTACGCATACCCGCCGTGCTGTCGGCCCTGCCGGCGCGGCCGCTCGTCACCACCGCGGCCCATCCCGTGCCCCGCCTCGACGCGCCGGCGCTGACGCCGTTGCTCGCCGAGATCAGCCCGATCCTGCCGGGCGACGCCTTCCTCGCGCCCGGGCGCAACGCCGCCGGGCACTTCCGTGACGCGCAGCACGAGGCCAGCGCGCAGATCGCGGACCTGATCACCGAGACGCTGGCCTCGGCGACCGCGACGGTACGCGCGGCCGCGTCCACCGCCACCAGAGGAAGCAGACCGTGATGACGTGGGGAATCGTAGGCACCCGTCTGGCCCAGCTCGGAGGAGCCGACCCTCGGCTGCTGCCGAAGGTGCCGGCGGCCAAGGGCAAGTTCATCCAGATGGGCCTGGTGCTGATCTCCACCGCCGGACTGGCCGTGCTGTCGATGTCGTTCGCGCTGATCGACGCCCTGAAGGCGCCGTGGTTTATCGCCGTGTTGCTCGGCTTCGCCTGGGGCTTCGTGATCCTCAACCTGGACCGGCTGCTGATCCAGAACCTCAGGTCCAACGGCGGGGCCTGGCAGACGATCATGATGATCCTGCCGCGGCTCGCCATCGCCGCCCTTCTCGGTCTGGTGATCGCGACGCCGCTCGTGGTCCGGGTGTTCCAGAGCGAGATCATCGCCAACGTGAACGAGGCGAACGCCCAGGCCGCCAACACCCTCGGCGCGACCCGGGCGGAGAGCCCCGAGTCCAAACGGCTGGCCCAGGTCAACGCGAAGATCACCACTGACGAGGGCATCATGGCCGGCAACGTGCCCGGACTGACCTCGCCGAACGTGCAGACCGCCGGCAACGCGTTGAAGCAGGCCGAGACCGCGCTCGTCGCGAAGCGCACCGCGGCCCAGAACGCGTACGACCAGATGATCTGCGAGCGTGATGGGGTCCGGTGCCACGGGGCCAGCGGCAAGAAGGGCAAGGGCGAACGCTACGACTCGCTCAAGCGTCTCTACGACATCGCCGCCGCCGACCTCGCCACCGCCCAGGAGTCCCGCGACAACGCGCAGAAGGCGCTGGACGCCGCCAACAAGTCGGCCGTGCAATCCAACCAGCAGAGCCTGAACACCGCCCAGCAGCAGGCGAAGACCGAGCTGCCCGGCCTCTACACCGAGCGTCAGCAGTTGCAGCAGAAGATCGCCGCGCTCACCGCGGACGACAGCAAGGTGGTCGGCGCCGACACCGGCATGCTGGCCCGGATCGAGGCTCTGCACCGGATCGGCCAGGAGAACAGCTCGGCGAAGTGGGCGCACTACGCGGTGGCCGCCCTGCTCTTCATGATCGAGCTGCTGCCGGTCATGGTGAAGCTCCTGACCAGCATCGGGCCGCCGTCGCTCTACGACCGGATCAGCGTGCTCGACGACAACTCGACCATCGACGAGGCGACCCGCCGGCGGCACGAGGAGCGGCGCCGGATCGAGCGGGAGTCCAAGAAGCAACGGGAGATCGAGGAAGACATGCAGGCGCGGGAGAAGAAGCTCGGCGTCCGCGGCAATGCGCACGTCGAGAAGGAGATGGAGAAGATCCTCGACGTCGCCCTGGCCGACTGGAGCCGGCAGGTGCAGCGCACGCTGCACAACCGGAACGGCAACGGGTCGTCGAACGGTGCCGGCCACCCCGGCCCGATCCCGGCCCAGCCGCCGACGCATACGTCCAGGTCGCCGTACAACCTGCCGCCGACGAGCACGCTGTGAGTGCGCCGCAGCGGCGTACCTGGGCCGGTTTCGTGCTGGCGATCGTGCCGGTCGACGACCTCGAGGTGGATCTACGGCCGCTGTGCCAGGCGGCGGCGCGCAGAGTGGCCGGCGATCCGGCGCTGGCCGAGACGGTGGAGATCGGACTGACCCGGGAGGTCAACGGCGAGACCGCCGACGAACCGATGGCAGTGGCCCGGGTTCTGGCCAAGATGGGCTTGCGGGACGGTGAGCCGCTAGCTCCGACGATGGTGTTCAGTGTTCTGGTGGTCGGTGCCCGGCTGGACCGGGCGAACTGGATCGCGAACGGCCTGGCCGAGACGCGGATCGGGAAGCAGTTCCGGATTCACCAGTTCGCCCGTTCCACCGTGGACGCCGACCTGACCGTCGCCGACGTGCTGGACACGCTCGAGGTTCTCCGCGCCCAGCATGAGCGATGGCCGGACGATGCGCTCTCCGCGGAGGACTTCCGGACGCTGATGGCCCCTCGTCCGGCCCCGGCCCCGACCCCGACCCCGACCCCGGCCCCGGCGCCTGCCCTGTCGTCTTCGTCTTCGACCCCGGTCGTCGAGCACGTGCCGGAGGAGCCGGCGAACACGGCGCGCACCTTCTGGAGCAACACCGTCGGGCGGGTCCGCTCGATCCTGCCGCAACCTCCGCCCACCCAGCGCGAATCGATGGACCGGCTGGCGGACCGGCCGGGCGGCGTCGCGCTCGTCTACTTCGTCCTCGCGCCCGACCTGTCGCCGGTGTCCCGGACGGTCCGTAACCGCCGCCGGGACCTAGTCGTGGAGATCGACGCCGCATTCGGCCGGCTGCTCGTGGCCGGCCTGCCGTTCCAGGTGTCGGTTCTGGCCGGGGATCGGCCGCGTGGTGCCGTCGTGCCCGCAGGCGGACCGGGCGGACCGGACGTGCCCAAGGTGGAGGTCGGCCACTTCGACCTCGCGGCCCGGGTTGAACAGCTGCTGGCGGCGCGCGAGCGGGACATCGCCTCGCTGCGCCGGCGGGGCACGACGGTGACCCGCACTGACGTCGTGCTCATCTCCACCCACGCCCCGCTGGCTGACATCGACGCGGTCGAGCGGTTTCGCGAGCTGTGCGACGAGGCCCGGGTGAGCTGGATTCTCCTGGACGTCGACGTCGACCTCTTGTCCGAGGAGTTCGAGGCGGCCGGCGCGGAGATCTTCGAGGACCACCCCGACGTGATCAACGCGCTGATGACCGCGGCGGTCGGCACCGGCCGACCGGACGAGGAGCCGTTGCCGCTCGACGCGGATTGACCGCCTCCCGGCAACGAGAGACCCGGCCGGAGTCGGCCGGGTCTCGCCGGTGACGCGTCAGGGTTTCGGGAACTGCACGCTCGGCTTGCCCCGCATGTAGTCGCCCACCGTGTTCCAGACCGCCGGGTTGACCGTCGCGTGGTCCATGTGCTGGTTGGTGCCGGGCCAGTCGGTGTCGGCGAGGTAGCCGGCCACCACGATCGAGGTGGTGCCGACGATCAGGGCGGCGGTCTTGGAGCTGTCGGTCGTGCCGGTCTTGCCGAAGACCGGATGCCCGACGACGCCCCGGGCCTGCGGCGCGGTGCCGGTGCCGCCGCAGCTGCCGGACTGGGCCGAGTCTCCGACCGGGCAGCGGGCCGCGTCGAGGGCCTCCCGGGCGACCTCGGTCGACACCACCCGTTGGCAGCTCGCCGTGCCGACGTCGATCTTCGCGCCCTGCTGGTCGTAGATCTGCTTGATCGGCGTCGGCGAGCAGTATTTGCCGTCGGCGGCCAGGGTGGCGTACGCGTTGGCCAGGTCGAGAGGCGTGGACTCGGAGACGCCCAGGGTGAACGCGCCCCACTGCTCGGCGTTGCCCGGCTTGGCCAGCTTCGCGTCGTTCGAGGCGCGGAACTGGATCCCGAAATCCTCGGCGGTCTGGACGACGTTCTGCGCGCCGACCTCTTCCTCGAGCGGCACGAAGTACGTGTTCACCGAGTGCCCGAACGCCGACCACATGTTGTACGTGCCGGCCTCGCTCTCACCCGCGTTGCCCGGGCAGTAGTAGGGCGTGCCGGGGCAGGCGGCCGGGCTGCCCGGCTCGACGATGTAGTGCGTCTTCGCCACCACGCCCGCGTTTATCGTCTTGGTCAGCGGAATGCCCTGCTTGAGCGCGGTGACCATGGTGAACATCTTGAAGGTCGAGCCGGCCTGGTAGCCGTCGACGTCGCCACCGCCGCTGATGATCGGGTTGGTGGTGTTGGGGTACGTGCCCTTGAGATGCCGGGCGGCCTTCCCCGGGTCCGAGGAGATGTGGTTCTTCGACTGATCCAGGCTGTAGGTGCGGTTCGCCGCGAGTGCCATCACCTGGCCGGTGCCGGGCTGCACCGCCGCCAGCATGAGGGCGTCCTTGTTGTTCTTGCTGATCTGCTGGTCGATCCGCTTGTACGCGGCACTCGTGGCCTTGAGATCCATGCTCGTGACGATGTGGTAGCCGGCGGTGTTCAGCAGTTCCTGCCGGTCGTACGTCGTCTTTCCGAACGCCTGCTGCTGGAGCCACCACCGGGTGAAGTAGTCGCAGAAGAAGCCCCACTGCTTGTTGTTCACCGAGACGCAGCCGTTGCCGACCTTCTTGACCTGCTGCGGGATCTTCTCCTTGAGCGCGGCCTGCTCCTGCGCCGGGGTGATCGCGCCGGTGGTCACCATGCCGTCGAGAACGTACTGCCGGCGCGCGACCGCCTGCGGATAGCCGGTCTTCGTGGTCGGGTCGAAGCCGCTGGGCGCCTTGACCATGCCGGCCAGCAGTGCCGCCTGCGCGACGTCCAGGTCCTTCGGGTTCTTGTTGAAGTAGATCCGGCTGGCCGCGTAGATGCCGTACGCACCGTTGCCGAAGGGCGCGATGTTCAGATAGCCCTCCAGGATCTGCTTCTTGGTCATCTTCTTCTCGAGCTGAAGGGCGTCCTTCATCTCGGTGATCTTGCGAGTCGGGGTGTCCTGCGCCGCGGCGACGACGTCCTTCGGATCGCTCGCGGAGTATTCCAGCTTCATCCGGACGAGCTGCATCGTCAGCGTCGAGGCGCCCTGCTTGTTGCCGCCGCTGGAGTCGCTGACGAAGGCGCGGACGGTGCCCTTGAGGTCGACGCCGTTGTGGTGATAAAAGTCGCGGTCCTCGGCGGCGACGATGGCGTTCTGGACGTTGATCGAGATCTGCGACAACGGCACCTCACTGCGGTACTCGTCGTACATCACCGCGATCTGCGTCTTGCCGTCGGACGCGTAGATGCGGCCGATCTGCGGCTCGTTGAAATCTGTCAGCTTGGTGGGCAGCGCCGCGTACGCACTGCCGCCGGCCTTGGCGGTGAGGCCGGACAGCGCCGCGGCCGGGAACGCCGCGGCCGCTACCACCAATCCGGCGAGTAACCCGCAAACCAGCAAGGCTGCCGAGTTGGTGAAGACGTTGTGATCATGCCGACGGAACCAAGAAGCCACCGCGGAAGGGTACGGGATGGGAACGTGAAGTTCCTGTGGGGTTCTCTGATTCGAACATCGGCGAATCGCCGCCGGGGTGGCAGCCGACCCGGAGCCGCATAGGCCCGCCGCCATCGAGTGGCGGCGGGCCTCGGGCCGGAGGAGTCGGTCACGCATCAGCCGGTCAGCCGGTGATCACTTTCTGGTCGGTGTCCTCGCGGCCGGCGATGGTGACCTTGCGGGGCTTGGCCTTCTCGGCGATCGGGATCCGGAGCACGAGTACGCCGTTGGC
>NZ_JBFBAD010000204.1:0-13208 GCF_040682075.1 Actinoplanes sp. NPDC051411
CTCCGGCCCTGGACCGCTCCGGCCCTGGACCGCTCCGGCCCTGGACCGCTCCGGCCCTGGACCGCTCCGGCCCTGGACCGCTCCGGCCCTAGACCGCTCCGGCCGAGTGGTCGTTGTAGGTGCCGGCGAGGGGCTGGCCGGAGAGGGCGGCGATCGCGGTCATGATCTCGTCGGTGGCGTCGCGGCGGGCCTTCGCCGGGCGCGTGCCGGGCACCGGCGTGAACCGCATCGGGGCGCCGAACTTCACGGTCACCTTGCCGGGGCGGGGGACCCGGGTGCCCACCGGCTGCACGTGCTCGGTGCCGGAGATCGCGACCGGCACCACCGGCGCCCCGGTCGCCAGGGCCAGCCACGCGACGCCGGTGTGGCCGCGGTAGAGGCGCCCGTCGCGGGAGCGGCTGCCCTCCGGGTGGATGCCGAACGCGCCGCCGTCGTCGAGCACCCCCTTCGCGATCTCGAGCGCCTGCTGGGCCGCCCGGAAGCCGTCGCGGGGCACGCCGATCACGTCGAGCCCGGTCAGGAGGGTGCGGACGGCCCACTTCTTCGGGTTGCCGCGGCCGAAGTATTCCTGCTTGGCCAGGAACGAGACGCGGCGCGGCGTGAGCAGCGGGATCAGGAAGCTGTCGATCACCGAGAGGTGGTTGGCGGCCAGGATCACCGGGCCGGTGCGGGGAACGTTGCGCGATCCGCTCACCGACGGGCGGAAGGCGGTCAGGGCGACCGGCAACAGCATCGGGCGCAGGGCCGGGCCGATGTTCACCTCAGGTGCGCCCGCACGGTGGCGGCCAGGAGCGGGCCGGGATCGTCGGACCCGGTGACGACCTGCATGCTGCCCCATTGCCAGAGCTGGGCGATGCCGTGCACGCCGGCCCAGAGGGCCGCCGCGGTCACCGGTGGGTCGGGCACGGCGGCCCGGTCCAGCTGCTTGACGAGTACGCCGAAGAGAGGCGTGCTCGCCTCCCGCAGCCCGATGCCGTTGCCGGTCAGCAGATCGTGCCGGAACATCAGCGCGAACATCCCCGGTTCCCGCTGGGCGAACTCGACGTATCGCCGGGCCATCTCGAGCACCGCCTCGCGCGGGTCGTGCCCGGTCGTGCGGTCGACCAGCGCGCCGAGCATGCGGTGGCCCTCCCGGGCGATCGCCGCGAGCAGCGCCCGGTGGGTCGGGAAGTAGCGCCTCGGCGCCCCGTGCGACACCCCGGCCCGGCGCGCGATCTCCCGCAGGGTCAGCGCGCCGGGTCCCGCCTCGGCGAGCAGCTCGACGCCGGCCGTGATGAGCCGCCGTTCGGTATCCGTCTCCGGCATGGACAGTGTCTATCAGCCGCCGGTAGACATCGTCTACGGCGTCTCGCCGACCGGCGGGGCCCAGCCGGGGCGGCGGATGAGGCAGAACGGGTGACCGGCCGGGTCGGCGAAGACGTGGTCGCCGGTGGGCAGTTCGGTGGCGCCCAGGGCGAGCACCGCCGCGCGGGCCGTGGCGAGGTCGTCGACCATCACGTCGAAGTGGATCTGCTGGGGGACGGCCGGGTCGGGCCACGTCGGTGGGCGGTGGCCGGCCGCGCGCTGGAAGGCGAGGCCCGAGGTGTGGTCGTCGGGCGAGACGACCGCGAAGTCGCCGTCGTCGTAGCTGATCGGGTGGCCGAGCAGGGCGCTGTAGAACGCCGCCAGCGCGCGGGGCTCCGGGCAGTCCAGGATGACGTGGTGCAGCCTTCCGACCGGCATCGTTCTATCCTCCCGGGGCCGCGACTCGGCCGAGCAGCGATGGCATGCCGACACGTTAGCCGGGGGCCGGCCGTCGCGCTGCCCGGCCGCGGCGGATCAGGAACCCGCCACCAGGAGGTTGACGGCGATGGGCATGCGTCGTGCGTCGTAGACGAAGCCGCCACCTTGCGGGTGGCGACTCCTGCGACGCGTACGGAAAAGGAGCGCGAGCTATCGATCGGTGGGTGACCACCGCCAGTCGGCGACCTGCGGGGCGTCCTCGCCGTTGGCCCTGGTGTAGAGGCGGCACTGCTCGCGTTCGTCGACCATCTCCTGGCGGAGGTGGGCGGCCGTGGCCGCGAGGCCGGGAACCCGGTCGATGACGTCGATGACCAGGCGGAAGCGGTCGAGGTCGTTGAGCATGACCATGTCGAAGGGCGTGGTCGTGGTGCCCTCCTCCTTGTAGCCGCGGACGTGCAGGTTGGCGTGGTTGGTGCGGCGGTAGGTCAGGCGGTGGATCAGCGACGGGTAGCCGTGATACGCGAAGATCACCGGCCGGTCGGCGGTGAAGACGGTGTCGAACTCGCGGTCCGAGAGGCCGTGCGGGTGCTCGGTGTCCGGTTGCAGGCGCATCAGGTCGACGACGTTGACGAACCGGACCTTGAGCTCGGGCAGCCGTTGCCGCAGGATGTCGGCCGCGGCGAGCGACTCCATGGTCGGGACGTCGCCGGCACAGGCCAGGACCACGTCCGGCGAGGAGCCCGCGTCGGTGCTGGCCCATTCCCAGATGCCGAGGCCGCGGCGGCAGTGCAGGTCGGCCTCGGCCATGGTGAGCCAGGACGGGGCCGGCTGCTTGCCCGCGATCACGACGTTGATGTAATGCCGGCTGCGCAGGCAGTGGTCCATCGTGGACAGCAGGGTGTTGGTGTCCGGCGGCAGATAGACCCGCACGACCTCGGCCTTCTTGTTGACCA
Source organism: Actinoplanes sp. NPDC051411 (assembly GCF_040682075.1). NCBI lineage: Bacteria > Bacillati > Actinomycetota > Actinomycetes > Micromonosporales > Micromonosporaceae > Actinoplanes > Actinoplanes sp. NPDC051411. Next base: position 2,676 of record NZ_JBFBAD010000204.1, read on the forward strand.
TGTGGTCGATGAAGCCCGGGTCCTGGTGGGAGAAGCCGTTGTGGTCCTGCCGCCAGACGTGGCTGGAGAGCAGGTAGTTGAGCGAGGCGACCGGCCGCCGCCAGGGGATGTTCCGGGTGACCTTGAGCCACTTCGCGTGCTGGTTGACCATCGAGTCGATGACGTGGATGAACGCCTCGTAGCTGGTGAAGACGCCGTGCCGGCCGGTCAGCAGGTAGCCCTCGAGCCAGCCCTCGCACAGGTGCTCGGAGAGGACCTCCATGACCCGGCCGTCGGGCGACTCGTGGTCGTCGTCGCTGGTCGTGGCCGCGGTCCAGGTGCGGTCGGTGGCCTCGAAGGTCGCCTGGAGGCGGTTGGAGGCGACCTCGTCGGGGCCCATCAGCCGGAAGCGGCCGAGGTTGGCCCGGATCACGTCGCGCAGCCAGGTGCCGAGAATCCTGGTCGCCTCGTCGAGGTTCTGTCCCGGTTCCTTCACCTCGACGGCGTAGTCGCGGAAGTCGGGAAGGACGAGGTCGCGGAGGAGTTCGCCGCCGTTGGCGTGCGGGTTGGCGCTCATCCTCCGGGCACCCCGCGGGTGCAGATCATCAAACCCCGCGGTCGGGGAGCCCTTTTCGTCGAAAAGATCTTCCGGTCCGTACGATCGGAGCCATTCGTCGAGTTGGCGGAGGTGTTCCGGGTTGCCCCCCGGGTCGGAGAGCGGCACCTGGTGGGCCCGGAACGTGCCCTCGACGCGGTTGCCGTCGACGGTCCTCGGCCCGGTCCAGCCCTTGGGCGTGCGGAAGACGATCATCGGCCAGCGGGCGCGGGTGCCGTCGTTTCCTTCCCGGGCATACCGCTGGATCTCGGCGATCGTGTCGAGGCATTTGTCCATCGCGGCGGCCAGCGCCTGGTGCACCAGCAGCGGGTCGTCGCCCTCGACCACGATCGGCTCGTAGCCCCAGCCCTTCAGCAGGCTCAGCAGGTCGTCGTCGCCGATCCGGGCCAGCATCGTCGGGTTGGCGATCTTCCAGCCGTTGAGGTGCAGGATCGGCAGGACCGCGCCGTCGCGTTGCGGGTTGAGGAACACGTTGGACAGCCAGCTGGTGGCCAGCGGCCCGGTCTCCGCCTCGCCGTCGCCGACCACGCAGAACACGGTCAGGTCCGGGTTGTCGAAGGCCGCACCGTACGCGTGCATGAGCGAGTAGCCGAGCTCGCCGCCCTCGTGGATCGACCCCGGCACCTCGGGCGCGACGTGCGAGGGGATGCCGCCGGGGAACGAGAACTGCTTGAACAGCCGCCGCATGCCGGCCTCGTCCCGGCTGACCGAGGGGTAGAGCTCGGAGTAGGTGCCCTCGAGCCAGGTGTTGGCCACGATCGCCGGGCCGCCGTGCCCCGGCCCGATCACGTAGATCGCGTCGAGGTCGCGCCGCACGATCTGCCGGTTGGCGTGCGCGTAGACCATGTTGAGGCCGGGGCTGGTTCCCCAATGGCCGAGCAGACGCGGCTTGATGTGCTCGGCGGTGAGCGGCTCGCGCAGCAGCGGGTTGTCGAGAAGGTAGATCTGGCCGACCGTCAGATAGTTGGCGGCCCGCCAGTACGCGTTGATCCGGTCGAGCTCGTCGTCGGTCAGGGGACCTTGCAAGGTGGACGCGGTCATGTAGCTCATCTTGGCCCGGCTACCCCCGTCGAGGGCTCTCATGTTCCGGAACCATTAAACGAACCTTAAGAGGCTCGCCTCCGGTAGATCGACAGGCATTGAATAACCGGACTGTTAACCCGGTTTCCGGTTTCCCCCTTTGCCCCGGAGGCACATCCCCCCATGAGAAAACGTCGCCTTATCGTGGGCGCGGTCGTCGCCCTGACGGCGGGCGCGCTCGGCGTCGCCGGCATCACCAACGCCTTCGCGGCCTCCAGCGGTTCGCTGGTCAGCTCCCTGAACGGCAAATGCCTCGACGTCACCGACGGCTCCACCGCCAACGGCAACCAGCCGCAGCTCTGGTCCTGCTCGCCCGGCCCCAACCAGACCTGGACCCTGGCCGACAACGGCTCGGTGCAGGGGCTCGGCAAGTGCCTCGACGTCGCCGGCAACTCCACCGCCAACGGCGCGGTCGTGCACCTGTGGGACTGCTTCGACACGGTCGCCACCCAGAAATGGACGCTGTCGGCCGCCGGCGACCTGGTCAACACCGCGGCCGGCAAGTGCCTGGACGTCAAGGACAACAACACCGTCGACGGGGCCAAGCTGCAGCTGTGGACCTGCGGCGGGACACCCAACCAGAAGTGGACGTTCTCCGGCACTTCCACCCCGCCCACCACGCCGCCGACCACCGTGCCGTCGAACCCGAACAACCCGGACCTCGGGCCCAACGTCACGATCTTCGACCCGTCGATGTCGTCGGCCACCATCCAGAGCAAGCTGACCTCGGTCTTCAACCAGCAGGTGCAGAACCAGTTCGGCACCCAGCGGTACGCGCTGCTGTTCAAGCCCGGCAGCTACAACGTCGACGCCAACGTCGGCTTCTTCGAGCAGGTGGCGGGCCTCGGGCTCACCCCCGACCAGGTCAACATCAACGGCCACGTGCACGTCGAGGCCGACTGGTGGCCGGACGGCACGCAGAACGCCACCCAGAACTTCTGGCGCTCGGCCGAGGGCCTCAGCGTCACCCCGCCCGACGGGCAGGACCGGTGGTCGGTGTCGCAGGCCGCGCCCTACCGTCGCATGCACCTGCGGGGCAACCTGGCGCTCTCCGACGGCGGCTGGTCGTCCGGTGGCTTCATCGCCGACACCAAGGTCGACGGCCAGATCGACAACGGATCGCAGCAGCAGTTCATCTTCCGCAACACGTCGATGAGCAAGTACGTCAACCAGAACTGGAACGCCGTCTTCGTCGGTGACCAGGGCGCCCCGGCCGGCAACACGTTCCCCAACCCGCACTACACCACGGTCGGCTCGACCCCTTCGGTCGAGGAGAAGCCCTACCTGTACGTGGACGGAACCGGGGCGTACCAGGTGTTCGTGCCCGGCATGCGGACCAACTCGACCGGCACCAGCTGGGCGAACGGCAACCCGGCCGGCTCCTCGCTGCCGATCAGCACGTTCTACATCGTCAAGTCGGGCGACACCGCGGCGACGATCAACGCGGCCCTCGCGGCGGGCAAGAACCTGCTGGTCGCCCCCGGCGTCTACCACCTCAACCAGACGCTGAACGTCAACCGGGCCGGCACGGTGATCCTGGGCCTCGGCCTGGCGACCTTCCAGCCGGACGGCGGCGTCGACGCGATGCACGTGGCCGACGTGGACGGCGTGCGGATCGCCGGCCTGCTGTTCGACGCGGGCACCACCAACTCGAACATCCTGCTCCAGGTCGGCCCGGCCGGCTCGTCCGCTTCGCACGCGGCCAACCCGACCGTGCTGTCGGACGTCTTCGTGCGGATCGGCGGCGCGGTCGCCGGCAAGGCCACCACGTCGATGCAGATCAACAGCAACAACGTGATCGGCGACCACTCGTGGATCTGGCGGGCCGACCACGGCACCGGCAACAACACGGTCGGCTGGACCACCAACCCGGCCCGGAACGGCCTCGTGGTCAACGGGAACGACGTGACCTTCTACGGCCTGTTCGTCGAGCACTTCCAGCAGTTCAACACGATCTGGAACGGCAACGGCGGCAAGACGTACTTCTACCAGAACGAGATGCCGTACGACGTGCCCAACCAGGCCGCGTACATGAACGGCAGCACTCAGGGCTGGGCGGCGTACAAGGTCGCCGACTCGGTCACCACGCACGAGGCGTGGGGTGTCGGCAGCTACTGCTTCTTCAACACCAACAACTCGGTGGTCAACGCCCACGCGGTCGAGACACCGGTCAAGTCCGGCATCAAGTTCCACGACGTGATCACCGAGTCGCTGGGCGGCGTCGGCACGATCAGCCACGTCGTGAACAACTCGGGTGACGCGGCCAAGGCCGGGCACACCGAGGCGTGGCTGGCCTCGGCTCCGTAGGTCCGAAGTGCCGGCCCGGGTTCCTCCCGGGCCGGCACTGTGATAGCCGTTACATATGGATGCCGTAGTCACCGATCTCCACTTCGCCGAGTCGCCCCGCTGGCACGACGGGCGCCTCTGGTTCTCCGACTTCTACGGCGGGGTGGTCCAGTCGGTCCTTCCCGACGGCTCCGACCTGCGCCTCGAGGCGACGGTGCCGCAACAGCCGTCCGGGCTGGGCTGGCTCCCCGACGGCCGCCTGCTGATCGTCTCGATGCGCGACCGTCGCCTCCTGCGGCGCTCGTCCTCGGGTGAGCTGGAGGTCCACGCCGACCTGTCATCGTTCGCGACCGGCCATCTCAACGACATGGTCGTCGACTCGCGCGGCCGGGCCTATGTCGGCAACTTCGGTTTCGACCTCATGGGCGGCGGCGCCATGGCGCCCGCCTCCCTGCATCGCGTCGACCCCGACGGCACCGTCACCGAGGTGGCGACCGACCTCTGGTTCCCCAACGGCACGGTCATCACCGGCGACAACGTCCTGCTGGTCAACGAGACGTTCGGCAACCGGGTGACCGCCTTCGACCTGACCCCGGACGGGTCGTTGACCAACCGCCGCGTCTGGGCCACCTTCGGCCCGGTGCCCACCGAGCGCGACTTCGCCGACGTCGTCCCCCAACTGGTCGTCGCCCCCGACGGCTCGTGCCTGGCCCCCGACGGCACCCTCTGGATCGCCGACGGCACCAACCCGCGCCTGCTCCACATCGGCCCGGACGGCAGCGTCCTCGACGAGGTCAGCCCGGGCACCCCGGTCTACGCGTGCGCACTGGCCGGCGACACGCTCTTCGCCTGCGCCGCACCCGACTTCTTCGAGCAGCCCCGCAAGGCCGCCCGGGAGGCCAGCATCATCGCGATCCCCTTGGCTTCGCTGGGATGACGCAACCTCGGTGCGGCCCGGATCCGCCGCTCCAAACCTCGAAAACATGCTGTCCCGCCGGCCGCTGCGGGCGAGTGCCGGGCGCCGCCGGCGAGTGCCGGCCGCCGGTCTGACGTGACCGGAACCTAGAGAGCCCGCGCCGCCGCCCGGCCGGCCGCCCGGCCGCTGAAGATGCAGCCGCCGAGGAACGAGCCCTCGAGGGCGTTGTAGCCGTGCACGCCGCCGCCACCGAAGCCGGCGACCTCGCCCGCCGCGAAGAGGCCGGGGACCGGGTCGCCGGAGGGGCCGAGCGCGCGCGAGTCGAGGTCGGTCTGGATGCCGCCGAGGGTTTTGCGGGTGAGGATGTGCAGCTTGACGCCGATCAGGGGGCCGGCGGCCGGGTCGAGGAAGCGGTGCAGGGAGGCGACGCGGCCGATGCGGTCGCCGAGGTAGCGGCGGGCGTTCTGGATGCCCTGGATCTGGGCGTCCTTGCTGTAGGGGTTGGCCACCTGGCGGTCACGGTCCTCGACCTGGCGGCGGATGTGGGCCGGGTCGAGGAGGGCCTGGTCGGTCAGGCCGTTCATCTTGGCGACCAGTTCCTCGATCGTGGGGGCGACCACGAAGTCGGCGCCGTGCTGCAGGAACGCCGCGACCGGGGCCGGGGCGCCCTTGCCGAGGAGGCGGTCCTTGAGGAAGCCGCGCCGGTCCTTCGCGGTGATGTCGGGGTTCTGCTCGGAGCCGGAGAGCACGAACTCCTTCTTGACGATCTTCTCGGTGAGGATGAACCAGGAGTGGTCGTAGCCGGCGATCTCCGGGGTCGTTCGCAGGTAACGCAGCGTGGCCAGAGTGTCGTAACTCGGGATGCCGGGGGAGGGCAGGCGCCTACCCAGCGCGTCGAACCACATCGACGACGGTGCGGCCAGGATGCGGATGCCGTGGCCGGGCCAGACCGGGTCCCAGTTCTGGACGCCCTCGGTGTAGTGCCACATGCGGTCGCGGTTGACCAGGCGGGCGCCGGCCCGCTCGGTGATCGACAGCATGCGGCCGTCGACGTAGGCCGGCACGCCGGTGATCATCCTGGTCGGCGGCCGGCCCAGGTCGGCCGGCCAGTATTGCCGGACCAGATCGTGGTTGCCGCCGATGCCGCCGGTCGTGACGATGACCGCCTGGGCCGTCAGCTCGAAGTCGCCGGCCGGGTCGCGGTTGGACTCGACGCCGCGGGCGGTGTCGGAGGGGGCGAGCACGGTGCCGCGGACGCCGGTGACCGCGCCGCCGGTGACGATGAGCTCATCGACCCGGTGGCGATGGTAGAAGCAGACGTTCGGGTTGTCGGTGGCGGCGTTGACGAACGGCTCGACCACCCCGGTCCCGGTGCCCCAGGTGACGTGGAATCGTGGCACTGAGTTGCCGTGCCCGTCGGCCTTCAACGCTCCGCGCTCGGCCCAGCCCACGGTCGGTAGCCAGCTCATCCCGAGCGACGACAGCCACGACCGCTTCTCGCCCGCCGCGAACTCGACATAGGCCCGGGCCCACTTGACGGCCCACGAGTCCTCGTCGTCGAGCCGGTCGAAGCCGGCGCTCGACTGCCAGTCGTGCCAGGCCAGGTCGAAGCTGTCGCGCACGCCGAGGCGCCGCTGCTCGGGCGTGCCGACCAGGAACAGCCCGCCGAACGACCAGAAGCCCTGCCCGCCCAGATTGGCCGCGTTCTCCTGCTCGACGATCGCGACCTTCTTGCCGGCGACGGTGAGCTCGCGCGCGGCGACCAGCCCGGCCAGCCCGGCCCCGACGACGATGACGTCTGCATCCACGATTCAGCAATGTATCGGATACGCGGACGTATTGGATAGGCTCGGCCACATGCGGGTCACCAAACGTCGCGCCGAGACCAGGGCGAGGCTGCTCGACGCCGCGTTCGACGTTTTCGCCGCCCGCGGCTTCGGCCAGACCCGCATCGACGATGTGTGCGCCGCCGCCGGCTACACCCGAGGCGCGTTCTACTCCAACTACACCACCCTCGACGAGCTGTTCTTCGACCTCTACGACGAACGCGCGGCCCTGATCGCCGCCCAGGTCACCGCGTCGCTGACCGCGCCCCCGCTCGACGCGCCGGTCGAGGAGGTCATCGAGCGCACGGTCGAGACCCTCCTGCTCGACCGCGACTGGCTCCTGGTCAAGACCGACTTCCTGCTGCACGCGGCCCGGAACCCCACCCTGGCCCGGCGCCTGGCCGGCCACCGGGACCAGCTGCGGCAGGCGGTCCGGGACCGCCTCGATTCCGTACGCGGCCAGCTCGCGCTCCCGCCCCCGATCCCCGACGTGGACGCGGCCGCCCGGGCGGTGGTCGCCGCCTACGACGGGGTGACCGTGCAGCTCCTCCTGGACGACGACGTGTCCGCGGCCCGGACGTGGCTGAGCCAGCTCCTGACCGCGCTTCTGGCCCGGGCCTGACCGCGCTTCTGACCCGGGCCTGACCGTGCTCCTGACCCGGCCTACCGCGCTCTGACCTGGGCCTAACGCGCTTCTGACTCGGGCCTGACCGCGCTTCTGACTCGGGCCTGGCTCGGAGCGCGCTCGCTCAGGGCAGGGACCAGCGCTGGCTGGCCGAGCCGCCGCAGGTGCTGACGACGACGGGCGTGCCGGAACCACGGCCCCCGGAGGGATCGGTGAGGCATCTGCCGTTGGCCGCGTTGACCAGCGTGGAGTTGGAGGCGTGCCACTGGGCGGTCGTGCGGCCGTCGCAGGACACGATGTGGACCGTGTTGTCGCCGACGATCAGCGCGCACTTCCCGTCGACCCGCAGCGTGCCGTCGGTCGCCAGGGTCCAGACCTGGGCGGTGGTGCCGTTGCAGTCGAAGACGTCGATGTGGTTGTCGTCGAACGGCAGGTTGCCGTTCAGGTCGAGGCAGAGCGCGTTCTGTCCGCGGATCGTCCCCGTCCGCCCGGTCGGTGAGGCGTCGTGCGGTTGCGCGACCCCGAAGCCGCCGCCGGTCGGGTTCACGGTCGGAGCCGACGACTGGCCGTTCGGCGGCGCGGCGGACGGCGTACCCGAGGAAGCCGCAAGCGACGCGGAGGCCTTGGCCGACGCCGAGGTCGAGGTCGAGCGGCGGGCACCGTGGCTCGTGGCGGACGGCGAGCCGGCCGTCGGCGGGGCGGAAGCGCTCGGGGCGGGCCCGGTCACCACGGGCAGGGCCGGGTCGGCGCCGGACGCGACCGACGGGCTCATTTCCGGGCGCACCACCGCGAAGGCGGCCGCCGCCGCGGCCAGCACCACCGCCGCGCCGACCCCGCCGATCACCAGGAACCGGCGGCGGAAGCGGCGACGCGGGGCAGCGACTCGGGGGATGACCTGGGTGGCCGACTCGCCGGATGCCGAGTGCTGCGACCGGACCTCGCGGGTCGTCGCCGACGGCCAGGTCTGAGTGGACGGATCCGCGTCCGGAGACTCGGAGTCGTGCAGGACGAACGGGCGTACCAGCAGAGGGTCCTGGTCGTCGCCCATGTCGTGGTCCGTCACCTGAGTTCCGCCACCGTCCGGCCGTGTACTGAGAATCAGTCGTCGAACCTACCGTGGTGATCCGGTCGGTATTGACCCCCAAACCAGCCACTTTTTCCGGCGATGTGGTGGAGGTTGACACTCTTCGGGGTGCTGAGCTGGGAAAACGTTCGGGGCGCCCCTCGGTGCGACGTATCCCACAACATCCGACCATCGTCGCGCGCAACCCAGCTACAACCTTTCGGAGCACCGAGAAGATCTTTCGCGAACCTACCTTTTTGAATATCCGGGGCGATACGGGCGCCGGCCACCAGGAAGGTCTCGCATGTCGCTCACCTCTCGCCTGCTCGCCACCGCTGCCGCGGGGCTCGCGCTGGCCGGCACGCTCATCGCACCGGCGCCGGCTTCCGCCGCTCCCTCCGAGGCGTACGCCGTGACGAGCGCGACCGAGCGGCGTCGCGTCGACTCGGTGAAGACCCCCAAGCTGAACTGGTACGGCTGCTACGACTGGGGTCAGTGCGCGACCGCGAAGGTGCCGCTCGACTACGACAACCCGAAGGGCAAGCAGGTCACCCTGGCCCTGCTCCGGGTGCCGGCCCGCGACCGGAAGCACCGCATCGGCAGCCTGTTCGTCAACCCGGGCGGCCCCGGCGGCTCGGCGACCGCGATGGCCCTCGGCGCGCCGTACTTCCTGAGCAAGAGCATTCTCGACCGCTTCGACATCGTCGGTATGGATCCGCGCGGCGTCGGCTTCAGTCAGCAGGTCGACTGCTTCCCGACCGCGGCCCGCCAACTGCCGACCCTGAAGTCGCTGGCCATGGGCTTCCCGTGGGGCGCCAAGCAGGAGAAGGCGTTCATCACGGCGGCCCAGAACGAGGCCCGCGGCTGCTCGACCACGGGCCGCGAGCTGGCCGGCGCGATGTCGACCGCCGAGGTCGCCCGCGACATGGACGTGATGCGCCGCGCGGTCGGCGACTCGAAGCTGACCTACCTGGGCTTCAGCTACGGCACGGCGCTCGGCCAGTACTACGCCAACATGTTCCCGGATCGCTTCCGCGCCGTGGTCGTCGACGGCGTCATCGACCCGAAGGCGTGGGTCGGCAGCACCGCGACCTCCGGCCAGATCCAGGACGACCGCCTCCACTCGGCCGACGGCGCGTGGAAGGCGCTCGCCGAGATCCTGCGCCGCTGCGCGGCCGCCGCACCCACGAAGTGCGAGTTCAGCAACGCCCCGATGGCCACCTTCCGAACCGTCTCCGAGCACCTGAAGGCGAAGCCGGTCAGCCTCGACGGCGACACCATCACCTACGCCGGCTTCATCGGCCTGGTGCTCAGCGCCCTCTACGAGCCCGACGCGGGCGCCGAGGTCACGGACCTCGCCGCCAAGCTGTATGCGGTGATCGCCCCCGGCGCGGCGCCGACCGCCACCGAGGTCGCCCACGCCAAGGCCACGGTCGCGCGCATGCGTTCCCGGGCCGCCGGCCGCGAGTTCCCGTACGACAACTCGTTCGACGCCTACTCCGCCGTCATGTGCACCGACGGCCTGCACCCGGCCCACGGCTCGTCCTGGCCGGCTGCCGCCGCCCGCGCCGACAAGCGCGCCACCTACATCGGCCGCGCCTGGGCCTGGGCGAGCGTCCAGTGCGCCCGCGACCACTGGACCGTCCGCGACGAGGACGCCTACACCGGACCGTTCAACAAGCTCACCCAGCACCCGGTTCTGGTCGTCGGCAGCTTCTGGGACCCGGCCACCAACTATGAGGACGCCGTGAAGTCGTCCCGCCTGCTGCCGAACGCCCGCCTCCTCTCCAGCAGCAACTGGGGCCACACCGCTTACGGCACCTCGGCCTGCGCCACCACGTGGACGGACCGCTACCTGCTCTTCCGCGCCCTGCCGGCGAAGGGCACCACCTGCGCCGGCGACGTGCAGCCCTTCACCACGCCCCTGACCAGCACCGCCACCGCCGCCTCGGCCGACGGCTTCAACCTCCGCACCGCGACCCCGGCCGAGATCGCCGCCCACGGCCTCCCGCCGGCAGACGCCCCGAAGGTCCTCCCGCCGGTCATCGGCTGAAGCCGGCCCGCCGCTGTCCTGTCCGGCGCTGTCCTGTCCGCTGCCGTCCTGTCCGGCGCTGCCCCGTCTCCCCACTTGGGAGGCGGGGC